>CAXGMX010000010.1:0-20421 GCA_964010955.1 uncultured bacterium | reverse complement strand
CCGGTTTCTTCTTAGTCTGTCTTCTTCTTAGCCGGTTTCTTCTTAGCGTACTTTCTTCTTAGCTACTTTCTTCTTAGCTACTTTCTTCTTAGCTACTTTCTTCTTAGCCGGTTTCTTCCTAGCTACTTTCTTCTTTACTGCCATTTTTTATCACCCCCTCTCATACATTTAAATATTAAATATACGTAATATAATTACACTTTTAATACCACTATGCATATTCTGCCTTTTAAACAATTAGCAAAACAAAATGCTTATAAAATAAATTCTTTTGAATATTCGAAAGCAGTTTAACATGCTTACAAGTATTCACCTGCGTGCGTAATTTATCAAATGATAATGCAATGTCAAGCAAAAAAATCAATATTTAGTATATTATGTACAAATTGATAACATATGTTGTGTGATAGAAATATAATTTATTAATGCACAAAAAAGCAAAAAAAAGATGGATTTACAGAAAATTAGTTTTTTAACTATGAAAAATTTAGGACACATGCCGCATTCTCCAACACCTACATATACTGATAGAGAATGCCAGCAGCAATCAGTTTCTTATATTAGCAGCAGGAGGTTTTCAATTGGAGCAATTAACCAGGGAGGGCTCAGACACTGGACACATATGGCCTTATCAAGAGGAGGCCTCCCTGACCTCATAAGCCAGAAATGAAATTTGATTAAGACCAACATCTTCGGCAACTCTTAATAATGAATTGATATATGCAACATGGAAGAAGAGTGAACCAGGTATGATGTTTACAGATGTAATTAATATCTTAAGCCACCATTACCACTAAATGCCGACAGAGGATGATGACAACTATAATACAATTGCGGAATTATCTGACAAAAAAAAATTTAGCATAAAATTTTTCCCGATTACTTTTTTTGACAAAAAAAATCACACCGAGCAGAAATACCAGAAAAATCAAAAGCATTTCTATAAAAATAAACTTTCCTGAAGATACCAACAAAAAAAGACGTGGATGGAAGTTTTATAGCTATGATTGTGGCCAGCTAAGCTGTGGATTGGCCATACGATCTTTTGGCGGGAACAGTATTATTATTTTAGAAATATTTTCTTTACCAATGCCTGAACCTTCTTGCCATCAGCAACATCTTTATACTTACCCATAACAACCTTCATTGCTGATCCTATATCTCCGGGCTTTTCAGATTCTATTATTTCTGTTACGGCCTTCTCAAGCTCTTCGTCTGACATCTGTTTTGGTAGAAATTCTTCAACTATCTTCAGTTCTGCATTGCAGGAATCGATCTCGTTTTGAATTTGCAAACGTTCGTATTCTTCAATAGCCTTCTTCAACTTTTTTGCATATCCTCTTACAACGTCTATGGACTTAAAATCTTTACCGGACTTTTCAACATTTATGATATCCGCCAATATCATCCTTAATACGGACGTTTTCAGCTTGTCACCGGACTTCATTGCATCCTTTAACTCTTTTGTTATTCTTTCCTTCATCATAAACCCTTTGGCAGCTATATTCTACGAACCAGATGCCCACAGTGCGGGCAATAGTTTGGGTTGCCAAAATATGGCTTGCTACAATGCTCACAGGATGCTGATATTACAGGACGTTTTGCACGCTTCGCTTTCATTATTAAGTACAATGGTAAAAATATTATCATAAGCATAAACACGCCCAGCATCCAGCCTATGGAAGCAGGCGTACTATAGTTATTCTTTTTTGCATCCGTATAAACCCATATAGCAACACCAGCCGCAATAAATAATGCTATTTGTTGAGTACTCATTTATTCAATTATATAGTAGTTTCGAAACTTCAGATCTTACTCTTGCCACGACATCATTCGACAACGCCCTGTCTTCTTCCTTTACTTTCGGGAATTCAAGTGGTTTGCCAAATCTAAAACATATATCCCTGTATTCAGGATTGCTGAGTATACTGCTTTTCGGCAGATACCCTCTACTCCCTATAATAGCCGTTGGTATTACCCTCCTGCCTGACTTCAGGATAACCATTGAAATACCTCTCTTAAACTTTCCGAGCTCTCCATTTTCACTTCTTGTGCCTTCAGGAAAGAAGATTATTGATTTGCCGGCATCAAGTTTCTTGATTACTTCACTCAAGGTTCCGTAAGCATTTCTCTCGTCACTTCTACGAATACCAATATGGCCTGAAGTCTTCATGTATTTTCCAAGTACTGGTATTTTGAAAAGAATGTCCTTAGAAATAAAGCTGAAATTTCTGGGTATAGCGGCTATTGAAAGCTTTACATCTATAAAACTCTGATGATTCAAAACAAATATTACCGGTTCGCCGTCCGGAATATTTTCCAGGCCTTTTACATCTAAGTTTATCCCCAAAAGCCTGAAGGAAATCCTTGTAAACGTACGTTCTATAGCATTATATGTATTTTCCTTATCCGTAACACCAATTGTGGAAATAAGCGAAACCAGATAACCTATAGACCAAAGCGAAACATTTATAATCCACGCATATATAGTATATAACACCCGAATAATCTTCTTCATCTAAGCCCTTTTGAAGACTACTTCACCTATTTCTTCGATTTAATGACGAAAAATGGTATCAAAAACACCTGTTATATTCAAGGCTTTTGTAGCAATGCAGTGCCGCCACCTTTTAACTGACAATATTTTCTGTTTTTTATTTTAATCTTAACTTAAATTATAATAAGCACTTGAACTTCATTATGAAAACCAATCCGAAACTATCAATAGTTATACCTGTCTATAATGAAAAGGATACTATTGATGAAATCGTAAGAAGAGTACAAAGTGTTGAATATATGAATTACCAGTATCCTATAGTAGAAGGGATTACACTGAAGGGAGGAAAACAGGAAGGGAAGATGGTGTTGTAGTTTTGTACTGTATAAATAAGATTTAAACTATTCGATTAAGACGGTGTGTATTCAATAAAATCTCCGTGAAAATGCGTTGGGATATTCTTAAAGTAATAAAGATGTGTTATACAATTACAATCTGAAGAACCAAACTTTTTCACAATTGCGGTTGCGCCAGCGACTTTACATATCACGCGATTTAATTTACATTCATCCTTCCTGCTCCCAATATATCTGAGTATCTCTATAATCTTTGCACAGGACAGAAGGTAATCAATATGCCAGTGAAATTTCTTAATATTTGAAAGGTGTCTATTAATTCTTTTTTCAAGACCATTTTGGGCACTTCCCGTGTAAACATAAAAACCTTCCGGAAAAACAAATGTACCAAGCCGGCCAATCTTGATTTCCCTATCTTTGGAAAGTTTTATAATTAGATTATAAATGCCTCCTTTTTGTATAGGTTCTTTAACCTTCACACACTTAATACCCTGTTATGCACAGGAGTTTCATAAACGGCAAATATTTTTACCCTTAAAGCCTTTCAAAGCGTTTCTTGTGTCAACGATTAGTTTAGATTTCTTAACAATTGTATTATAATCAAAAACGCTATGATCAGTTACAATGATAGAACAGTCTATCTTATCAAGAAAGCTATTTGAAGGTTTCTTTGATTTGAATGAAATACCATCAAATTCGATATCTTTGATGTATGGATCTGTGTAACTCATTATCGCCCCTTTTGAATTAAGTATGCTTATTATGTCAAAGGCAGGTGATTCCCTGGAATCCGTTACATCTTTTTTGTAGGCAATACCGAAGATATGTATGTGTGAGCCACTGATACTCTTTTTATGACTATTCAACGCATCAGCCACCTTGTTAACCACAAATCGCGGCATATTACTATTAACTTGATCGGCAAGGTTTATGAATCTTGATTCAAAACCAGTCTTTTTGGCAACCCACGAAAGAAAAAGTGGATCTACAGGAATACAGTGTCCCCCTAAGCCAGGACCGGGATAAAAAGCCATATAGCCAAAAGGTTTGGTCCCGGCAACTTCAATAACTTCCCAGACATCTATACCTAAACGTTCACACATCTGAGCTGTTTCATTAACAAGTGCAATATTAACACTTCTGAAAGTATTCTCTAATATTTTAACCATTTCCGCTACTTTTGTCGACGAAACAGGTATTACTGTATCCATAATCTGGCTGTATAAAAGACTTGCCAAGCTTGTACATTTCTTTGTTATACCGCCTACTACCTTTGGAATATTCCTTGTGTTATACAGCTTGTTACCCGGATCTATACGTTCAGGTGAAAAGGCTAAAAAGAAATCTTTACCTGCTTTCAATCCGCTTTCTTCAAGTTTAGGCTTAATTATCTCCTCTGTTGTTCCAGGATAAGATGTGCTTTCTAAAATTATTAATTGTCCTTTACTAATGTATTTTTTAACTGCGTCTGTCGCAGACATTATAAACGAAATATCGGGGTCCTTGGTTTTTGTCAAGGGAGTTGGAACACAAATACTTAGTGAATCCAGACTTTTAATAACACTGAAATTGGTAGTAGCCCTTAGCTTCCGGTTCTTGACAAGATTACTGACAATGCTTCCCTTAACATCAGTAATATAGGATTTCCCCTTATTAATCTGCCGTACTCTCTTGGGATCATTGTCAATACCCACTACACTAAACCCTTCCCTTGCAAACTCTACTGCAAGAGGCAGTCCCACATAACCAAGTCCGATTATGCCAATCTTCGCCTTCTTTGTTCTTAACTTTTCCTTTAACATAATTAATTGTATCCTTACTGCTGTTAATTTATAAACACCATAACTAAAAATGTCAACCTGCAAACATTTTTTCAAGAACTATATATTGCGTCTTGACTTTAAAAAAGAAGACACGTAAAATCGCATAATTGATAAGAACATAACTATCAACACTTTCAACATAGCAAATCTTCAAGCTATCTTTACAAAATAAGACCTATTATCCTCATCTCAATGAGTTTACCGGAGGTGTAAAATGCCAAGAAAGTTTATATCACAGCTTAACGGCGGCACTACTATTGACGATATATTTTTAGTGCAAAACAAAGAATTGAGGACAACGAAGAACGGGAGTTTATATATCCAGGCACAGCTGTCTGATCGCACGGGAACTATTGATGCAAGGATGTGGGATGCCGGCAAACCATTCTTTGAATCTCTCGGCAATGATACTTTTTTGAAGGTTAAGGGCAGGACGGAGATTTACCAGAATAAAATTCAGTTAATCATGAAAAGCATTTCAAAAACAAATCAGGAAGATATCAAACTTGAGGATTACCTGCCGAGTACTGAGAAAGACGTAAACGAAATGTTTTCTGAATTAAAACAGATTGCCGCTTCTATCAAACAGCCTTATTTGCTAAAACTTCTCAACCTTTTCTTCAGCGACAAAGATTTTTGCAGGGATTTCTGTTCAGCGCCGGCGGCCGTACAATACCACCATGCTTTTCTGGGAGGTGTGCTGGAGCACACTTTATCAGTTGTAAAACTGGGAGAAAAAATCGCGCCACTCTATCCGGATTTAAATAAGGATTTGTTAATCTGCGGGATAATACTACACGATATTGGCAAGATAAGTGAACTTTGTTATGAAAAGAACTTCCAATATTCAGACGAAGGACAACTCATAGGACATCTGATATCAGGCGTGCTTATGGTTGAGGAAAAAGCGAAACAAATAGACGGTTTCCCAAAAACTCTGTTAGATCTGTTAAGACACCTGATTTTGAGCCACCATGGAGAATATGAATGGGGATCTCCAAAACTCCCAATGACAGTAGAGGCCCTTGCACTCCATTACCTGGACAATATCGATGCAAAAATACATGCATTTAACAAGGCAATCACAAACGACAAGGATACCAGCAATAATTGGACAGGATATAATAAAAATGTTCGACAGGAGGTTATTTAAAAAAATCTCATGAAAGTAATTACTGAAACCTAAATTGAGCGATTTTCTAGCCGCACCCTTGAGGTTGCGAAACTTACATGACCCCATCAAACATTGAGGAACGCAGGCTAAAGCCTTCGGCTACAATGGCATGTAATACGAAATCACTCAATTTAGACAAAAGTATTTAAGCTCTTTTAGATGCTAATTCAGCCTCTATACGTTCATTAATCTTTTTCATAAATTCGACATAATCTGTTTGTGCTTTCAGGAATTTCTGTATTGATTGGTTAGATGCCACTTGTTCCTTTAATTGTTGAAGCTCTTTTTTATCCTCAACCTCTATGGGCTTCATATTTTTTTCTAATTCATAAATCTTTTTGCTCTGTTTCTCCAGTTTCTCTGAAATTTCCTTTGCCACACTATCTTTTTTTAGCTGTTCTTCAGCTTCCCTGAACATCTTATATCCATTATAATTCGCTATGGCTGCGCCTAATTTTGAAGCTATTTCTAATGTTTCTTCCATGCTTTCCTTTCATGAAAAATTATAAAATTCATATTTAATAATATAATAAATTATATTCCCAAATTCCTTTTTATCAAGGATTAGTTCAAGAATGATTGATGCAGAAAAATTATAAAGTTAATATGCAGCAGAAAATATAGCCCCATGAACGCATCAGAGCTTGCCGAGCACTTCAAGATAGATGATTCAGAATCTAAACAATTTCGCACCCTCTTAAGAGAACTTGAACTAAAAGGAGAAATTGTCCGGATTAAAAAGGAACAATACACAAACCCAAAGAAAGCCAACTTATTGGTAGGCAAACTCGATGCCAATCAAAGAGGTTTTGGATTCGTAGTTCCTGTAAAGGACGGTATATCTGATGATATTTATGTAGATGCAGAAGGTCTGGGGAGTGCCATGCACGGTGATATAGTCGTAGTCAGACTGCCTTCTACGAAAAAGAAGAAAAAGGGAAAGAGAAAGAAAAGGGAAAGAGAAAAGAATGTGGGACGGATAATAGATGTCTTACGCCGCGAAAACGAAACTGTCGTTGGCATACTCAAAAAAAGTAGGCACTTCAACTACGTAGCGCCAGATAATTCAAAATTGCCAAGAGATATTTACGTCTCAATGGAAGACACTAAAGAGTCAGAACACGGCGACAAAGTTGTCGTCAAGATCGACCAATGGCCGACCCGACACCTCAATGCAGAGGGAACCATAATAGAAGTGTTAGGAAGAGACGGCGAACCCGCCGTTGACATCAAGTCTATCATACATCAGTTTAAACTCCCCTTTAAATTTGATAAAAATATTCTTGCCGAAACACAGGATTTACCCCTGTCTATCAGTCCTGACGAAATCACCACAAGATTAGACCTTCGAGACGAATTGATAATTACAATAGACCCTGAAGATGCAAAAGACTTTGATGATGCAATCTCTTTGAAGAAAGACAAAAAAGGAAACTGGCTCCTTGGTGTTCACGTAGCTGATGTCTCTTATTATGTGGAACAGAATACTGCTGTAGACGTAGAGGCCCGAAAGAGAGGCA
Source organism: uncultured bacterium (assembly GCA_964010955.1). GTDB lineage: Bacteria > Planctomycetota > Brocadiia > Brocadiales > Scalinduaceae > Scalindua. Next base: position 13,051 of record CAXGMX010000010.1, on the reverse strand, counting down.
CCAGTGTATACCTCCCCGGCACTGTTATACCCATGCTCCCCGAAGTATTATCAAATGGCATTTGCAGTCTTAAAGAGGGAGAAGACAGACTGACAAAGGGAGTTTTCTTTACATATGCACCTGATGGCAACTTATTACGTTTCGAAATCAAGCATTCAGTTATAAATGTAAAGAAAAGATTAACCTACCATAATGCTACAAGAATATTAATGGAAAGTGATGAAGGAGACACAAGCCCTGTAACAAACCTGCTGTTTGAGGCAAGCACACTAGCAAAGTTACTGTACAAAAAACGTATGAAAGAAGGTGCGTTGGAACTGAACCTGCCCGAGATTAATATAAGGGTTGGTGAAGACGGTAAGATCGACACGATAGAGAAGGTCAAAAGAGATATTTCACACATAATTATCGAAGAGTTTATGGTTGCGTCAAACCAGGCCGTAGCAACTTTCATGCACCAGAACAGTCTCCCGTCAATAAATCGCAGTCACCCTGAACCCGATGAAGACGAGATGCTTGATTTTGCAGAATTTATTTTCAATTGTAAGAACAAGAGAATCAACCCGTTTGACAAAAAAAGATTGCAGGCATTCCTTGATGAAATATCTGATCATCCTGAAAGTTACATAATAAATCTGATGCTGCTCCGGTCCCTGAGAAAGGCCGAGTATTCTACTACAGAGGAATCTCATTTTGCACTCGGGCTGGAACACTATGCGCACTTTACATCCCCCATACGCCGTTATCCCGACCTGATTGTGCACAGGCTTTTAGACCTGTTCTTCCAGGGTCAACTAAAGTCTAAGAGGGCTAAGGCCACGTGGAATGAGAAGATTACAGGTTGGGCAAGCCACTGTTCGGCTACCGAAAAGAGGGCAGAGGAGGCCGAACGGGAAATAATAAAACTCAAGTTGCTCAGACATCTCGAAGAACATGCAGACAAGGTGATGGAGGGCGTTATTACCGGCATTCAGGAATACGGACTCTTTGTACAAATAGATGAGTTCCAACTGGACGGCCTTGTCCACATCCGGACACTCACGGATGATTTCTATAAACTCGACAAGAAAAAGCTTTCCCTGGTCGGGGACAGGAGAGGCAAGGTTTACGGCTTTGGAGATGTAGTCAGAGTCAAGATCACAAAAATTGATCTGTTGAAAAGAGAAGTTGATTTTGTAATAGAGACAGGGAAAAAGCGAATGTCGAGCATGGAATATCGGATGATGAAAGAGAAAGAAAAAAAATAATTCACCTTTTATCACAGGTTTTTCACTGAATTACACGGATTGTTAAAAAATTCTGTTTCTGTGTGGTTGAATCGTAAATCCCAAATCGTAATTCCCTGGCCCAGACCGCAGAGCAGGTCGCTCCAGGGCGGGCGCAAATCAATACCTACCTTACCCCATGTGGTTTACTACTTTTTTTCAATTTCTCGTAAATTTTTGATTCCCTCTCTGCCTTTTTGTATAAACCGGCTTTTTTGTATACCACACTAAGTTGCTGGCGAATCCGTGAATCTTTGGGCATTAATTCAACCGCTTTATTTAATTCGCTTATTGCATCCTTGAACATTTTACTGCCTTCATAAGCCATCCCAAGTTTGTAGTGTACACCGGATCGTTTCTTTGTTTGAGTCTCGGGAAGCAGCTTCAGGGTGGCCTTATATTCTGCTATGGCCTTCTCAAACATACCCTGCCGGTAATAAGCCAGGCCAAGATTATAATGGGCCTCTGGCATATCAGGGTCAATCTCTACTGCCATCCAGAACTCATCCGCGGCATTATCGTACATCCCCCTCTTTGAATACAACGTACCGAGATTGTAATGTGCACGAGCATTCTCCGGTTCTAGCGCTATCAACTTATTGTAAGCGTCAATTGCATCGTTAATCATCCCTTTTTTCAGCATAAGCGCTTCCTAGTTCACTGTAATTTTGCGTTTCCGTAAGTTCGTAGTCGATTTTCTCACTGTATTTTTTAACACATTCATTGAATATTTCAGGATTGAGTCTGGTAGAAATGGAAAATTCAGACCTCGCCCTTTCATCCATACCTCCTCTTTTATATGCACGGCCCAGATTAAAATGGGCTTCTACATTGGATGGGTTAAGTTTAACAGCCTTTTTAAGAGCGCCAATTGCATAGTTATGCTGGCCATTATTAAGGTAATTAACTCCAAGGCTGTTGTAGTGGTCGTCATTTCTACGTGAACAGCCGAGAAACAGACAAAAGATTACCGCAATAAAAAGACAGCTTCTTGCAAACGTTCTGTAATTATTCTGCATGTTTATAATAAAATTTTGTTTGAAAAAACAAAACTTCAAGTATTATAAAATCATGTTCAATTTGCATCAAGTAAATAAAGTATTTGCAGTAACATCAATACGCAATATATTCCCGGGGTTATTAGACATCTTGTACCCGCGACGCTGTTTTGCCTGTGACAAGAGTCTTCATGAAGAGAAAAACAGTTACATATGTGAGAACTGCCTGGAAAAAATAAAAGAGAGTGAAGCCAGACGCTGCGCCAGATGTGGTTTTGAATTAGGACCGGGTATAACTACTTCCGGTAAAGGATGTCCTGAATGTGAAAACACCAGCTTAAGATTTGACAGAAGTTTCTTTGTTTCAGATAACAAGGGACCTCTTCAAAATCTAATCCATCAGTTTAAGTATCATAAACATGTATCTCTTATTAAACCGTTAGGAGATTTATTAATAGGTCTCTTACCGCAAGACATAATTCCTGAAATAGACATAGTTGTACCGGTACCCCTTCATTGGAAGAAAAAACAGGAAAGGGGCTTTAATCAATCGGAGCTGATGGCTAGAAAGATATGTAGAAAATTATCTTTACCAATTTCTATAAACAATCTGCACCGTGTTAAGAATACGTTGTCACAAACCCAGCTCTCGCGTTTACAGCGGCAAAAAAACGTTAATGGCGCCTTTAAGGTTAAAACTCCCGATATATTTCTTGAAAAGAATGTACTCCTGGTAGACGATGTTTTAACAACGGGGATAACGGCCTCAGAATGTGCGAGGAATTTGAAAAATGCAGGCGCAAAAGAAGTATATCTACTGGCACTTGCAAGATCAAGACTGTAAACAGATCTTTCAAAATTATCTTAAAACTTCTTCTATTAGAAAATGCCATTAATCGCTTGACTACATTAGGCAAAAAAAGTATCATTAATTCTCGAATTTTCATATATTTAGGGCGATATTACTAATATATTTTATAGTAAGGAAAGGAAACAAAATTTGGAAATTATTATTCATGCAAGACATCTGGACGCCACAGAAGCAATTAAAAACTACGTAAACAAAAAAGCTTCAAAACTTACTAAATATTCCAATAAAATAAACAAAATACAATTTACTTTAAAGATAGAAGGCACAAATCACATAGTAGAAGCAGTGTGTTCAGCTGCAAGGGCAACGCTTGTCGCAGAGACAGCAAATTCTGATATGTATGCCGCTATAGACCTTGTAATGGACAAACTGGAAAAACAGATTGTTCGACAGAAAGAAAAACTGAAACAACCCAGAAGATATAAAAAGGGTGAGATAACAATGGAGGAAGCGGAAGAGTAAGACACAACATCAACTCATGCAGATTCCCAGGTAGTAACATTTCATCTAAATATTACATTTTCACAATTAAGTTTTATTTATTTCAATTAATTTTTTAATAAAGATTGCCAATGAAGATAATGGATTTTATAGGGGGAGAACGCCGTAATAGACGATTTGCAATCCACCGATAAAGAATCGGTCATACGGGAAATGGTAGACGTATTGAAGAATTTAGACATGATTAGCGAAAATGAAGTAGATGATATAATGGAAGCACTCATAAAAAGAGAGAAAGTGGGAAGCACAGGAATAGGTAAAGGAGTTGCGGTTCCTCATACTAAACATCAGAGTATCAAAGAAATAACAGGTGCATTTGCACGCTCAAAAAATGGGGTAGAATTTGATGCACTTGACGGTGAGCCGGTTTACCTGTTTTTTCTGTTACTATCACCAAATGATTCAACAGATGTACATCTTGCTGCATTAGAAAAAATTTCGTCAGTAATTAGAAACCCGGATTTTCGCAATTTCGTAAGAAACGCATCAAATAAATCAGAAATGGTTGATATCTTAAAGGAAGTCGATGAGGCTAAGACCTAATAGAAAAAAAATTTATTAACTAAACTAACCAATGCTTATAAAACGCAGGGTAAAGATTATAAATGTAAATGGTTTACATGCAAGGCCTGCGACGCGTTTTGCAGAAATGGCTAATAAATTCAACTCAGAAATTTTTGTCAGAACAGAAGAAAAAGAAGAAGTAAACGGAAAGAGTATTATTGACCTTCTAACGCTAGGTGCAAAAAGAGGAACAGAAATATTAATAACTGCAGATGGCGAAGACAAAGAAATAGCCTTAGACGTACTAGAAGGTCTCGTCAATGACAGGTTTAATGAGGACAATATGGAGACAAGAAAAGGGATTGCTGTAGCACCGGGTGTGGTAATAAAAGAAGCGTTCGTTTTGGAAAGCGAAGGCTATCGAATACCACGTCACCTCATCAAAGAAGACGAAATTGACAAAGAAATATCCAGGCTGGAGGAAGCAACATCATCCGCATGGAAAGAAATAGAGAAGCTGGAAGAAAGTGTTTCAAAGAATTTAGGTTCACAAATCGGTTCTATCTTCGCAACCCATAAATTAATGCTTCAAGACAAGCAATTAATGCGGGAGTTCAGCGAAAGGGTACAGGATAACAACCTCAGCGCCGAATATGCGGTGACATTAGTCTTGCGTGTATACATAAGAAAGTTTGAAAATGTTGATGATCCGTATCTCTCTGCAAGAGTCGGAGATATATATGATATTGAGAAAAGGCTCTTAAGAAATTTACTGGGAGAAAAAAGGGAAGAACTCAAAAACCTTACGGAAGAAGTTATTGTTGTTGCGCATGATCTCAGCCCTTCTCAAATAGCGTCTTTAGACACCACAAGAGTAAGAGGTTTTGTTACTGATATTGGCAGCAGAAATTCTCATTCCGCGATAGTAGCAAGGGCCCTGGGAATACCCGCTGTAGTGGGACTGGGCACTGCCACAGTAGACATATTTGGCGGAGACCGTGTTATTATAGACGGTAACCGCGGGGTTGTAATTGTCAGGCCGGACGAAAAAACCATTAAAGAATATCAATCAATAGAGAAAGACTTCTACGTCTTCGAAGAAAAACTTTCTTCTGAATTTAAAGATCTGCCAGCCGTAACTTTAGATGGCAGGGAAGTATCGATTTTGGGTAATATCGAATTTCCACGCGATATAGGTCCAAGCGTAAGCCAGGGTGCAACAGGGATAGGCTTATACAGAACGGAATTCCTGTATCTTGGCTCCAAGATACACCAACAGAGGAAGACCACTTTAACGCATATACGCAATCAATACAAGAATTGGGCAACAAGCCGATAATTATCAGGACCGTTGATTTAGGCGGCGACAAATTCTTCCTTGCAAATAACAACAAAGAGATTAATCCTTTTTTAGGTCGCCGCTCCATCCGTTATTGCCTGGAAAATCCAAAAATATTCAAATCTCAGCTCAGGGCCATATTAAGGGCTTCTGCTACCGGTAATGTAAAAATTCTATTTCCCATGATCTCCTCTCTGCAGGAACTGCGACAGGCAAAGGATTTTGTCAAGGAAGTAATGGAAGAGATGAATCAAGAAGGAATAGATTTTGACGAAAAGATAGAAATTGGAATTATGATTGAAGTCCCGTCTGCCGCTATGGTAGCAGACGACTTAGCGAAAGAGGTTGATTTCTTTAGTATAGGTACTAATGATCTTATCCAATACACTCTAGCCGTAGACAGGAGTAATGAAAAAGTTGCCCACCTGTATTCTCCGGCCCACCCTGCGATTATAAGATTGTTAAAAATGATCATAAAGGCTGCTGAAGAAAATAATATAAAAATTGGAATATGCGGTGAAATGGGTGGCGAGATTGAATACACTATCCTATTGTTAGGATTGGGATTAAGAGAATTCAGTGTTGCCCCTGCCATGATAATACCGGAAGTAAAAAAGATTATTAGATCCGTCACATACGAAAGAGCGAAGGAAGTAGCAGAAACTGCCTGTTCATACAACGACCCCGCAGAAACTACAGAATATCTTCGGAATATTGCGCGTGAAATCATACCCGAATTAATATATTAAGACCAAAGTTGATTTATCTTTCCGCATAATCTGACTTCTATAATCTTGTCCTTTTTCATCTTCTTTGTAAGTATTTCACAACAATAATCTCTTAATTTAGGTCAAAATTGAAAATACAGTTGACAGATTATAAGATTATTACTAAAATTACTCTAAGTCTAATAAGCTTAAGAGGTTGATAAATATTTAATAAATAGATTTTTTTGCTGATATCTTGAGGATTCAAGTTAAATTTATAAAACAAGGGAGCTTGAGATTTATCTCTCATCTTAACTTAATGAAACTCTTCGAAAGGGCAATTCGTAGAGCGAGAATTTCTGTCAAAATGTCTGAAGGGTTTAACCCAAAACCTAAAATTGCCTACCCTTTAGCTTTACCAGTTGGAATCAAAGGTATCGACGAGAAATTGGAGATGGAACTTTGTGAAAGGATGCAGGTTTCTGAAATAGAAACAAGGCTGAAAGACAGCTTCCGGAAAACATTCAAGTTGCCTCCGTCGAATCGGTTTCCAGCCAGGTAAATACTTTTGTAAAGACGTAACTTACGTGGTAAAGCCAAAGAAGGGCAAAATGCCGGAAGCAGGGAAAGCTGAAGAATTGCTATTCAAAGATGTGATAAATACTCAGAGAAAAGGGAAGAAACTAGCCTTTAACATTCGTCCATCAATAAACAGTATTACTACTGATTCACAATCTATTGATTTGGAACTGAAGATGACACCCGAAGGTATGGCTCGACCCGAAGAAGTATTATCACACTTAGGATTGCAAGCTGGCAAAGACTACGAAATTTCAGAAATAGTTAGAAAAAGAGTAAATCTAAACTCCTCTCCTAAAGCAGCCTGTTAATACAAGCAAAAGGAATGTAATGAAGAAGAGGATGTTGATAAATGTTGTAGAACCTGAGGAAAGTAGAATCGCCATATTGGAAGATGGGGTTCTTGAAGAATTATATATTGAAAGGTTCTCTCGAGAGCAAATTGCAGGTAATATATATAAGGGCCGTATTGTCAATGTAGAACCGAGTATAGAAGCTGCATTTGTAAATATCGGAATATCAAGAAACGGGTTCCTTCATGTTTCAGACGTTAAGAATTACCGTCGCAATGGTGAGGAACAATCAGATAGCGACAGCACAACAAGAACAAAAGAAAATAAGTCAAGGATCAAGACGTTAATAAACCCCGACCAGGAGGTACTTGTACAGGTTATCAAAGAGGGAATTGGTGACAAAGGGCCAAGTTTAACGGCAAATGTCAGTATTCCGGGCAGATTCCTGGTACTGATGCCGAATTCTAATTTTCTAGGTGTTTCACGAAAGATTATCGATGAAGTCGAAAGGGCAAGACTTAAACAGATCATTGAAGAATTAAAACCACCGCCAGGTTTAGGCCTGATCGTAAGAACCGCAGGAGTAAACCAGACAAAACGTGAACTTTCCAGAGATTTTAACTATCTTCGAAAGTTGTGGAAAGTTATAGAAAAGAAAGAAAAAAAGCCGAAATACCATCTGTAATATACCAGGAAAGTGATTTAGTAATCCGTACAATTCGGGATATATTCTCAATAGATATTGATGAAATAATCATTGATTCCGAAGCTGTCTTTAAGAAAATAAGATATTTCCTGCGTTTAATAATGCCCAGTTGTGTACGAAAGCTGAAACTTTATAAAGAAAACGAACCATTATTCCATAAATATAATATTGAAAAAGAAATTGAAAAAATTAATAAAAGGGAAGTCCGCCTTCCAAGAGGAGGCTCCATTGTAATCGAACAAACTGAAGCTCTGGTAGCAATAGACGTAAACAGTGGTAAATATAGAGAGGAAAGCGATCCGGAAAAAACCGCCTTCAAGACAAACCTGAAAGCAGCGAAAGAAATTGCACGCCAAGTCAGGTTAAGGGATATCGGCGGAGTCATAATAGTTGACTTCATTGATATGAAAGAAGAAGGTCATATGAGAGCGGTTGAAAAGGTGATGGAAGAAGCTCTAAAAAGAGACCGCGCCAGAAAAAAGATGTTAAAAATATCTAAATTTGGTATTATCCAGATGACGCGGCAGAGGATCAGGCCGAGTCTCAAGTCTGTAATTTACGAAAGTTGTAAAAATTGTGAAGGTACCGGAGAAATTAAGACAATCGAAAGTACCTGTCTGGATTTAATGAGACAGATAAAATCAATAGTAAATAATCCGCAAATCAAAAAAATAGAAATTACTTCCAATGATGTAGTTGCAGGTTATCTACTAAATCATAAAAGGAAACGACTTGCAGAACTTGAGGAGAAATTTACAAAGAATATTATAATCAAAGGCGTAATCGGTCATAAAACAGGTGAAACCACAATCCATAGCATTGATAGCGAAGGAAACCGTATTACTACTAGATAAATTTTCTTTAATTGTAAACCGTTCAACCATTCACGTGAATGACATTATGGGACGGAATGAAATAAGTTGACTTAAAATACTCACTAATGAGCGAATGTTAAAAGGAGAAATGTAATGTATGCCGTTATTAAAGAAGGTGGAAAACAATACAAGGTTGAACCGGGCAAAAGTATAGAGATAGACTTAAAAGAAAATGTCAAAAAAGGTGATACGCTGGAACTAACAGATGTATTAATGGTCTCGAAAGAGGGAAAAACACAAATAGGAACACCTACTGTTGAGAATGCAAAAGTAATATCTGAAGTTCAAAGTCATATAAAAGGCAAAAAACTGGTAGTAATGAAATTCCGTCGCCGTAAAGACTCCAGGACAAAACGGGGACACAGACAGAAATATACAAAAATTAAGATTAAAGAAATTGTTTCATGATGTTTCAGTTAAAATATAATCTTTTTGGTAAAAAAGGAGTTAAAAATGGCTCATAAAAAAGGCAAAGCTCGACCAGGAACGGAAGAGATAGCAATCCTCAACACCGTGGTATCAAACATTACGGCGGGGAGCTGGTAAAAGCCGGCGCTATTCTTATTCGACAATGCGGTACAAAATTCAAACCCGGCACAAATGTTGGGTGCGGTAAGGACTACACACTATTCACAAAGATAGATGGGAAAGTTGCATTTGAGCCTGGTCGCCGGGTCAGTGTTCATCCTGTATAAAAACTTTTTTCTGTTATAACATAAAATATTAATAGTGAGGAGGAGGGAGCTTAAACGCTCCCTTTTTTCATAAATACCAGCAATGTTTATAGATGAAGTAACGATTTTTGTAAAAGGCGGCAATGGTGGAGATGGCGGCGTAAGCTTCCGTCGGGAAAAGTATGTCCCTCGTGGTGGCCCCAACGGTGGAAATGGAGGCAAAGGGGGCAACGTCATCCTGCATGTAAACGAAAAGGTCGATACACTGCTGGACATAACATCAAAGGTAAAATTCATTGCTGAGGATGGTGGGAAGGGGAAAAACAATAACAAAAATGGTAAAGATGGAAAAGACTTAATCATCAATATACCTAAAGGAACACTGGTAAAAGACCTGAAAACAGGGCGAGTAATTAAAGATCTAAAAGAATTTGAAGAGTCCATAAGGATTGCAAGAGGAGGTAAGAAAGGCAAGGGCAATGCTCACTTTAAATCTCCAACTAATCAAGCTCCGCGTTTTGCTGAAGAAGGAAGAAGAGGCCAGGAACGCTGGATTAAACTTGAGTTAAAGCTAATCGCAGATGTTGGTATAATTGGCTTACCCAATGCCGGAAAATCTACGTTCCTTGCAAGAATCACGTCGGCACGGCCTAAAATCGCCGACTATCCATTCACAACATTACAACCGCAATTAGGAATTGTGGAATTGGAAGATTATAAAAGATTGGTATTTGCAGATATACCCGGCCTTATAGAAGGTGCACACAGCGGTTCGGGTTTGGGTAACACATTCTTACGGCATATAGAAAGGACAAGAGTAATCGTCCATTTAATAGATATTTCTGCAACCGACCCTTTAGAAACATACCGCCTGGTCAGGAAAGAACTAACGCTTTTCAGTTCCAAATTAAGTGAAAAAGCAGAAATAATAGTCCTAAACAAAGCTGACATTCTGGATGTGGAAACCGGTCTTAACATAGCAGAGGATCTGAGCAGAAAATTGTCTAAACCTGTATACACAATCTCGGCAGTAACCGGCAAGAATGTGAAAGATATAATTAAAAAGGCTGCAGACCTGGTTGATAAGGAAAACCAGGAGAAACATTCCTGCACGCCTGCCCGGCATTGTCTTTCGGACGGGTCGGATGAAATGGGAAAATTATTATCTTATTAATAGTTCTAAACTCTTATGATCCTGGCAGTAGATATTGGCAATACAAACATTAATATAGGCAGCTTTCAAGGAAAGAAGCTTATTTCACATTATTGTGTAGATAATAAAGGCTTGATTAATCAAAAAGCAGCCTTCCCTCTCAGCCCATCCCTTCTGAATCAAACCAAAGACATACTAATAGCTTCCGTAAATCCGAAAGTAGAAACAGTCTTTTACAAATATTTGGGCAAAAAACATAAAAAAGAAAGTATTAAAGATAGGTAAAGAAATAAAACTAAAGATGCCTATACTTGTTGACAACCCTCAAAAGATTGGGATTGATAGAGTACTTAATGCATTTGCCGCATATAGGCGAACTAAAAATGCTACAATTGTTATCGATTTTGGCACGGCAATCACAATCGATATAGTGTCAAGAAAAGGCGAGTTTCTGGGTGGGTTGATACTGCCCGGAATAAGGGCAAGCGCTTATGCCCTGAATAAACAAACCGCCCTTTTACCGGAAGTTGACATAAAAGAACCCAAAGATGTAATTGGGAAAAATGTGGAAAATGCCATAAAAGCAGGAATCTATTTCGGAACGACGGGATCCATAATTCACATAATAAGAAAGGTTCGGAAGGTTTACGAGGACTTGCAATATATTATTGCAACAGGTGGAGATGCAGAAACTTTCAAAAAGGATATTTCTGAAATTGATAAGGTTATTCCACGCTTAACACTGGAAGGAATTAGAATAGCTTTTACAGAAAGCGTTAATCTATAGGGTTTTGCTCAACAAGTTTTTTTGCAGATTTTTTCAACTTATTAATTAACATTTCATAGCCTGCCTCATCTCTTAATCCATCCAGATCGCTGTCACTCTCTAAATGTTTTATGTCGTTATAGCCTAAAACTATCGCTTTACCTAAAGATTCCAGCGCCTTATTAACACTCCCCAATAATGAGTAACTACATGCAAGATTATAATGTACTGCAGAGTCACAGGGCTTAAGTTTCGATAACTTCACGTCCACCTTTAGCCCTTCCTCATACATCCCATTAGCAGTATATAAATTGCCAAGGAACATCAGGCACTCGGCATAGGCTGGATATATTTCGAGAACACCTTCCAAAAACCAGATTTCAAATTCGTCATCGGTTTTTAGGAATTCCGGTGTTTTTAAATCGAACTCATATTCTGGAATTCTTAATGTCATTTTAATAAACAGCAATCTTGTCTTAATATAAACCGAAACTCACGATTGGACTCATTTTAGTTTATTGTAAATTCATTTATTGTCAAGTATGAATAATTTAATTCTTGCTCCACAGTACGTATGACAACAAATACTTATGGCGATTTTGAAGCATCAGAAAAAACTCTCTTTTCATCAATTGTAGTCAAATTGTAGTCAACATCCAAAATTTCAACTCCCACCCTTAGACTTTCAGTGCAGTGATGGGCATAGCGTTTCTGAGTTGTTGAGACGTTCTCATGACCCAATAGCTTAGAAATTTTATAAATATCTAAGCCTTTATGAGCCAGACGAGTTGCAAATGTCCTTCTCAGTCCATGCCAACTAAAATCACTAATCCCTGATTCTCTCAATGCTTTTTTGAACGCTGATATAAGGGTCTGCTTGTTAATCTTAGCCCCATGACTACTAATAAACACAAAATCATTCTTGATGCATCTCGTCTTTGCCCTCTGTTCCAGTATACTAATAGCTGTCTGGTTCAGAGGAACGCTTCTGGGCTTACCACTCTTTGTTTCCTGAATAAGAATAGTCTTACGTAATAAGGATACTCTCTGCCAAGTCAAAGAAAGCTGTTCATCCTGCCGAAGACCAGTATTTAAGGCAAAAACGACTAAGTCCTTTAGCCATTCAGGACAGTTTTCCAAAAGAGTTTTTCCCTCATCTGCTGTCAGGTATTTCCCCTTTTCATTATTTTCTTTCTCTCTAGTTATCTTTAGAAAAGGCTTATTGGTCAACCATTCCCACTCATCAACAGCTAAAGTAAACGCCCTGGACAGCATTGCTAATTCGCTATTAATCGTCGAAGGCTTTGCCCCCTCATCCCTTCTTAACACCTTGTAACGAGAAATATTCTTTCGTGTAATTGATGATAAATGTGAATCACCAAAGAATGGAATGAGATGTTTTATAGATGCGGCATAACTATTCTGCATATTAACTGACTTCTTAGGCGCATACTCTTTCACAAACTTGTCTACCAGCTGCGAAAACGTTTTGTCATTCCCAATAGGTTTTTTATAATACTTACCTTCGACAATCTCTGTTCGTATCTTCGCTTCAATTGATTTTGCGAGCTTCCTGTCAGTCGTTTGAAGACTCTTCTGGATCGGTTTCGCATTTTTTTGCCGAATACAGACCCACCAGATTCCACCGCTTCGTTTAAACATTTATACCTCCTTTCCCGAAGCCTGATAGTATCTGCATGACGCTATCGACTGCATTATAATCAATTACCATGAATGTCTCCAATAATTTTATTGGCAATATTGTTACATTGGTTTTTATCACGCTTCATACTTGCCATTATTTTATCTATATCGTAAAG
>CAXGMX010000009.1:0-21320 GCA_964010955.1 uncultured bacterium | reverse complement strand
ACCGTCAGGATTCAGGGCATAAAGGTTCTTGTCCTGCGATCCGAAATATATAGTACCGTCTATGCCTATTACGGGAGATGATGATATTGACGCCCCGGTCTGAAACGTCCACTTTATGTCATTTGTCTGAGAAGCCACGTAAGAACTGCGTCCCGTATGATGAAGGTCATGACGATGCATCGGCCATGGTGTATGTGCAACCCTTTCCCGAAGTATTGTGGTGAAACGTCCTTCGCCTGCTCATCACACCATACAGTCCGGGCGGAAACATATAAAAGAACACCAATAATCAGGAACGCAAAAGACGGCGCATATATACGTCTAAAAACAATCATGTTGTGCATTGATAAAGATATTTCCTTTCGATTATGTTGTTGGCTGTATTTAACAGTGGCAGGAATGTTTATAAAACACCCTTTGTCGAGGGAACTTCATCAGTCCGCTCATCGATTTTTGTTGCTCTATCAAGGGCCTTTGCTACACCTTTGAAAATCGCTTCTGCGATGTGATGTGCATTTTCGCCGTATGGAACATCTACATGGAGGTTAAGGCCTGCATTTACAGTAAATGCCTCCATAAACTCCTTAATCAATTCAGAATCAAAATCACCAATCTTTTTTGAATCCAGTTTCGCATTGAAGACAAGTGCCGAACGCCCGCTGATATCCAGCGCTATATTGGCCAGCGCCTCCTGCATTGGCACGCTGACATTGGCAAAACGTGTTATGCCCGCCTTATCACCAAGGGCTTCTTTCACCGCCTGTCCCAGACAGATACCAACATCCTCAACAGTATGATGATAGTCAACGCTGGTATCACCTTCCGCCTTAATCTCCAGATCAAACAGGGCGTGTTTTGCAAACAGATCCAGCATGTGATCAAAGAAACCTATACCGGTTGATACAGAACGCTTACCTTCACCGTCCAGATTAAGTGACAGGCTGATACTCGTCTCACTCGTCTTTCTGTCTATGTTCGAGGTTCTCTTTCCCATAAATCCCTCTTATAATATTGCAATAAATACTAAAGCCTATGTTTGACAAATTCGAAATTCGAGACAAAACAGAATACCAAATGACAGAAATTCAAAACATAGTTTGAATCATTTGTATTTATAATTTTGAGATTGTTTCGTATTTCGTATTTAGAGCTTCGTGTTTATTTAATTTCAGCCAGATTATCAAGCAAGGCATCTATTTCTTCATCTGTTCCAACCGTAATCCTCAGGCAATCGTCCAGTCTTGGTTGTTCTATATATCGGATTAGTATCTTTCTTTTCTTCAGTTCCTGATAAATCTCTCTTGCATTATTGGCATCCAAGCACCTAATCATAACAAAGTTTGCCTGAGATGGGTATACAAAAAATCCCAGTTTCTTGAGTGAATCTATCAGGCGTCCTCTTGTCTTCTTAATCCGGGCAACGTTTTCCCTGAATGTTTCCTGATCGCCCAGTGCGGCAACCGCAGATGCTATACTGAGCCTGTCAACGTTATACGAATCCTTGACCTTCATCATACCACTAATCAAATCTTCATGAGCAACAGCAAAACCCAGACGCATTCCGGCCAGAGAATAGGATTTGGAAAGTGTGCGCAGGACAATGAGGTTTGAGTGTTTATCCACAAGCCTCATACAGTTATCATCGGCAAAATCTACATACGCCTCATCAACCACTATTATACCTTCTATCTTTCCGGCAACTCCGGACACTTCGTCAACCGGTACCATTGTCCCTGATGGTGAGTTTGGATTGCATATAAAGGTAACGGCGGCATCTTTAACTATAATTTCTTCCGGGAGAGAGTAATCTTCAAGAAAATCTATAACACACTCTTCTGCATCCTGGATCTCTGACAGGGTCTTGTACAAGAGATATGACGGATACTGGTAAACAACTTTTTCACCCCCTCCCACAAAACTCCGGATTATTATGGTCAAAAGCTCATCAGATCCGTTGCCAATCATAACCCTTTCAGGCTTTGTACCAAAAACCTCCGCTACTTTCTTTCTTGCACTTGTGGCAACCGGGTCGGGATACAACCTCAATTTTTCACTTACCTCATCCTTCAATGCGGCAATAACCTTTGCGGATGGAGGGTACGGATTCTCATTTGTATTGAGTTTGATGTACTGGCCGTCCTGCGGCTGTTCGCCGGGAACATACCCGTTCATCTTATCAATATTCTTCCTGAAATAATTTGATTGTGTCTTAGTTTTCATATAACAATTGAGGGATTTAAGAATTAAGGGATTAAGGAATTAAGGAATTAAGGAATTTCTGAATTAACTAATAACAAATAACGATTAATACTTTGCTGTTTACTTATCTACCCTTATGCGTACCGAATTAGCATGTGCCTCAAGTCCTTCCGACTCTGCAATTGTAATTATGTCATTGGCTGACGACCTCAGAACATCTTCTGAATACGAAATTATGCTTGTCCTTTTAAGAAAATCATTCACAGACAGGCCGGAGAAAAACCTTGCCGTTCCACCTGTTGGCAAGACGTGCGAAGGTCCGGCAATGTAATCGCCAACTGCTACTGGCGTGAATGATCCGGTAAATATAGCGCCTGCGTGTTTCACCCCGGACAATACTTCTTCTTCGTTTTTCACTATCACCTGCAGGTGTTCCGGAGCCAGGGTGTTCGAAATATCAACTGCCTCATTTAAATCATTTGTAAATATGATAAAACCAAATTTATCTAAAGACTCTTTAATCATATCACTGCGAGGCAGGGTCTCAATCTGTCTGGATATCTCCTGCAACACTCCATTGACAAGTTCCTCTGAACAGGTAACCAGGATCGAAATACCGGGAGCATGTTCTGCCTGCGACAGCAGATCAGATGCAACATACGCATGATTAGCAGTTTCATCCGCTATTATGAGAACCTCACTTGGCCCTGCCAGCATATCTATGCCGACATGCCCATACGCCTCTCTCTTGGCAAGCGTCACAAATACATTACCGGGCCCGACTATCTTGTCCACCTTCGGGACAGTCTTTGTACCAAACGTGAGAGCGGCTATTGAATGTACGCCGCCAATCATATAAACTTCATCTACATTTGCCTCCCTGCATGCAACAAGTCTCTCCGGAGAGATCTTTCCATCCCTGCCGGGTGGAGTTACCACAACGATCTTTTTACCCCCGCCACCTTTGCTGGCACGGCATTCATTAATACCGTGGACGGATATGATGCAGAACCTCCGGGAACATAAATTCCAACATTTTCAATGGCTTCATATTTCACCTTTATCCTGGTCCCATCTGAGAGAAAGGGTTCAGGTTCACGTATACGAATGTATTCCTGAAATTTCTGGATATTTTCTCTTGCATTCTTTATCGCACTTATAAATTCCAGAGAAACCTTTTTGTAAGCATCCTCTATCTCAGATTCCTTGATTTTGAAATCCTTTGCGGGGAGACTCACACCCTCAAGCTGCTCTGAATAATACTCCAAAGCTTCATCACCTTTTTCTTTTACGTCTTTAATGACACGCTTGACAATTTCTGCCGGAGACAACGGTTCGCCAAAAACTTCCTTCGTCTTCGCTTCCATCCCTTCTGTAACCGTATCGGAAAAAATGCTCATCCTCTGCTTGAGCGACTCAATCTCCTGCGTAATATTACCTTCTTGTAATTTTAATATTTCCATGTTTACAATCTCATTTCAATAAACTTCTACTCATTTACCTCAACAGCACGTACCATGTCACCCACTGATATCGGGCCCAATTGCGGTACACCCGTAACCTGAGAGGTATTTACGTTTAGCTTTTCATTACTGAGCCTGCCTCCTCCTGGTCTGGCCGTCATAGACTCTGCCATCATAGCCCCGCTGAGTGTCTGAGCACCCTGAGACTCAGCTTCTCTGGACGACGCCTCTTTCTCTCCGGCAACACAGGTGGAAAATTTATCCTGGACATGAGATACAAAGATATAATCCTTGACGTGTTCCAATTTTCCCAGGGCTTCGCCGCTATCCGGATCTTTACCTCGTCATCACTCTGCACAAAGACCACAAAGACCATACCATTCACCACATCATTATCTCTACCGATATTAATTACTATACTGTATTCATCAAGTATTTTAGCAACTTTACCTTCTATCTTTTCCATATTCATAAATCAGCTCCTTTCTATCGCCAATCTGCCTCATTATATTTTACCCCCCTTCTTTGTCAAGGAGAATTGAATTGGCGTACCTAACCATAAATGGTTTCTTGACCACTTTATGCACATGCGTTATAATCTTGAATTATTTCATATTTTATACGATATTCATCAATTTTTAGAAACCGCGTAATCTTAAAAAAATGCCAATAGTTGCTGGTATTGATGAAGCCGGTTATGGTCCCACATTAGGCCCATTTGTATTATCAAAGGTCGTGATGGGAATACCGGCTAAATATCACCATGAGACAAACATCTGGCATGTCCTTAAAGATGCTATTTCTGAGAAAATACAAAAGCGGGGAAATCGTATAGTTGTTGGCGACAGCAAAAAGCTATACCAGCAGAAAACCGGATTAAAAATGCTGGAGGAGGCGGTTTTATCCTTTATCTGGCATACAAAAGGCCCGGTAACAAAATTCACAGATTTACTGAAACTATTATCGGACTACGATGAAGACGTTTTTGACAAATACCCATGGTATAAGGGAAGAGACCTTGATCTGCCGGTTGCATCAAATGTGTCCGCAATCATGAATTATACAGACAACTTTAAGCACGCGGCAATCTTGCAGGATGTAAGTATACTTGATATTAAGAGCCATTTTCTTTGTGTGTCCGAGATAAACAGGCAAATAGAGCTTGACGGCAACAAATCTCTGCTCCTCTTCAAAAGCTGTATAAGGCATCTTAAGGAAATCTTTGAACATTATGGGAAACACAAACCAAAAGTCTTAATAGACAAACACGGAGGAAGAAACTATTACGAAGGATTATTGGCACAGAATTTTGAAGGATGTAAGGTAGACTCAATTACAGAAGGAAATCCGTTATCAACATACAGTATTAATAATGCAGATAGAAAGATGGATGTATCTTTTATGTAGGCGCAGACTCAAAGCATTTTCCAACTGCACTTGCATCAATGTTCAGTAAATACATCCGTGAATTATTTATAAAATTATTCAATGCATTCTGGCAGGAGAAGGTACAGGACATTAAGCCGACTGCCGGTTATCCGGAAGACGCCAGGAGGTTTTTATCACAGATTCATGATATAAGAAGCAAGTTGAATATCAGTGATGATATCTTGATTAGAGTAAAATGAAAAAGGAGTAGAATAAAAATGGGAGTTAATGTTGCAGTAGTAGGGGTTACCGGGGCCGTAGGAACTGAGATGCTCAGGGTACTTGAAAAAAGAGATTTCCCTGTTGACGAATTAAGGCCGCTTGCCTCAAGTCGTTCGGCAGGAAAGAATATAACCTTCCGTGGCAAAGAGGTACAGGTACAGGAATTAACAGCAGATTCATTTGAAGGTATGAACATCGGGCTATTTAGTGCCGGAGGCAGCATAAGCAGGAAGTTTGTGCCTTATGCTATAGAGAAAAATTGCGTTGTCGTGGATAACACCAGCGCATTCAGAATGGACGAGGGTGTACCGCTGGTTGTACCGGAAGTAAACGCAGACAGGATCTCGGAACATGATGGCATAATTGCGAATCCAAACTGTTCAACGATACAGCTCGTTTTAGTTTTAAAACCGATACATGATGCGGTAAAAATCAAGAGGGTGGTAGTTTCAACCTATCAGGCAGTGTCCGGAGCAGGCTATAATGCCCTGATGGAATTAAAGAAGGAAACAGAGCATATCCTTTCTGAAAAGGGTGAAGAATTTAATCGCAGTATATTTCCTCATCAGATAGCATTTAATGCCCTGCCTCAACTACCTCAGAGTGATGCCTTCTTGCCAAACGGCTATACAGATGAAGAAACGAAGATGATTAACGAAACAAAGAAAATCCTGGAGGACAGCTCCTTCCGCATAACAACAACCACCGTAAGGGTACCCGTATTCAGGGGACACAGTGAGTCAGTCAACATAGAAACTCGGGCGCCGTTGAGCGCCGATCAAGCCAGGGACTTGTTAAGCAAGGCGGAAGGAGTCGTGGTTATTGACGATCCATCAAAGCAATTATATCCACTGGCAACTGATGCCGCCGGTAAAGACGAGACCTTCGTCGGAAGAATAAGGGAAGACGATTCCGTTGAGAACGGATTGAACATGTGGGTAGTGAGTGACAACCTGCTGAAAGGCGCAGCTCTAGAATGCAGTTCAGATCGCTAGAAAAGTTGTTTATAATCTATTTTTTTCTGTTATTTTGGTAGATATTAGATATTACTCTACGCATTAGGAAATAATGTACAGGTGGGAGAGCGTTACAAAAGCCCCTAAACTATGAAAAAGTGGGGGAAAATAAGGAAAATACCGGGTAGTTTTTTTAAAATTTCTACCCATGCTATTCTCCTTATTAAATTTTATGCTTTTTCCCGCAGGTCCTGCAAGAAATTAATCTTCAATAGCTATACATTCAACAGGGCATTCCTCAACTGCCTGTCTACAGGTTTCCTCTGCTCCGCCTGGAACGGAATCACCTTTTACAACAGCTATATCACCGTCCATATCAAAAACTTCCGGACATGTTTGCGAACAAAGTTCACAACCGGTACATTCATCAGCATCTACTATTGCCTTCATTACTTCCTCCTTCTATTAAAAAATAATTGGTTTCTTTACTAGCAAAACCCGACTCGATTACTTAAGCAAATATATTAAAATAATAAGCATTTCAATATAATTAATCCTCATTAATTGTCAAGTTTTTTTATAGTAAAATTTAAAGACTTCCTCAACTAATTGAGAATTAACCTATCTCTAACTGGTTTGCATAAAAAAAGATAGTTGACCGTTTGTAGAAATTTAATAAAATCTCGAATATGAACACCTCAAACAACCCTGAACCTGATGCAAATAGAAGATATGAGTTCAAACTACACGGCTGGATAGGTATCTTCCTGATCGCAATTGCAGAATCTGCTGTTGTCCTTCAACACAATTTCTACATTGCACACCGCATAGGTGCGTGGACCACACCATTATGCTGGTGGGGCTACCTCTTTTTGATGGATGCTATAATCTTCAAACTAAAGGGAAACTCACTTATCTGCAACAGAAGAAGAAATTTTCTGCTGCAACTCCCACTCTCCATATTAATATGGCTGCTCTTCGAGCTTTACAACCTGCACCTTGCTAACTGGAAATATATTGGCTTACCTACTAACCCGGTAGAACTTTATTTAGGTATGGGATTGTCATTCGCAACAATAATGCCAGGACTTTTTCTAACGGCGGAACTCCTTGATACTCTTCGAATCTTCGATAGATTTCATGTGGCAAAACTTAAGGTAACAAACAGAATAATTTACGGAGGAATTATACTTGGCTTCCTATTTGTGATGGCGCCATTATTACTACCCGAACATTCAGCCAAGTATCTATTCGGCCTTGTATGGACGGGTTTTGTATTGCTGATAGAACCTATTGTATACTCAAGCAGGGGAAATTCGCTGTTAAGGGATTTAGAAAATGGAACTTTAAAAAGAATCCTCTCTCTCTTCATGGCCGGATTTATCTGTGGATTATTGTGGGAGTTCTGGAACTTCTGGGCACCGTCAAAATGGGTTTACACTGCACCATTCATGCAGGACCTGAAGATATTTGAAATGCCTGTTGCGGGTTTCCTGGGCTTTGGCCCTTTTGCCTGGGAATATTTCGTAATGTATAACTTTGCCAGGCTATTGTTGAGAAGAGATTTAGATAAATAACGAGATTATAATCCAAGAAATCTAATCGCTATTCCGCAAAGGCATATTGTAGCCCCTGCCAGGGCATGAGTGTACCGTTCTAACCGTCCCATAGGTAGAAGGTTTGCACCTAAAGAAAGAAGTATTACAATACTCAGCATTGTCACAATCGTCACTACGCCGAATACACCCGTTACCAGCACCAGGCCAAAAATACTGCTCTTTGCCGCCGGATATATCAGTAAGGGAATTAAGGGTTCACAAGGCCCGAATACAAAGATTGTAAAGAGTATCCAGGGAGTAAGGTTCTTTGCCTTTTCCCCCTTATGAAGATGTAAATGGTCTTTACTATGAGTATGTTTGTGTATCGGCATACTCGCGTCTCCATGAGCATGCCAGTGTACGTGTGGCCGGCTCTTTCGTGCTCTGATTACCCCCCAGGCAAAATACCCAACTCCAAACGCTATAAGCAGCCATGCTGCAAGTCCGCCGCGGAATGATTCTATTGCCCCCAATTTGTTGATAGAAATCCCTAGGGCAATGCCTATGATGCCTAATACAATAGAACTAAGTACATGGCCTGCACCACACATAGCGGTTATGCATGTTGTTTTGGCCAGAGACCTATTTTCTTGCCCGGGCCAACACAATAAACGGCAGATAGTGGTCGGGACCCAGCAGTGTATGCAACAGGCCAATAGATGCAGCCGTAATGGTGATAACGGTTAATTCGTGCAATCTTTTAAATCCTTTCAGTTAAACAGACTATCAAAATATTCAAGATTTAAAAAATATAGTAGCATAAATATAAAATTAATAACACCCTTCCATAAAATTCTTATCCCGGATCTTTACCCGTTTAAACAAACTTTCTGAAAAGCCAGAAAAACAGGTTTGACTTATTTGCTTTTGGTGAATATATTTAGTTCTTTCTCTCTGGATATTCTTGAGATTAACGAATTTATTCAGGCGGGAATAAGAAGTTGTTTAAACAAAAATCACTTTATACATTCCAGGAGGCATTAATATGGCAGACACACATTCACTTGACATTGTATGTAAGGTAGAAATGCACGAGGTTAAAAACGCTGTTGATCAAGCCAGAAAGCAACTGGCGGTAAGATATGATTTCAAGGGAAGCAAGTCGTCGATTACCTTAAACAAAGAAGATTCAATAACTTTGATTGCAGATGATGATTTATAAGCTCCAAAAGCCTTGACAGATATTTTTAAAAAGAAAAACTCGTGAAAGAGGAAGGTTCCCTCAAAGGCACTTAATTTTGGGAAGACCGAAAATGCGCTGGGAAACACCCTGAGACAGGTTATCACGTTTCAGTCAGGGATTCCTATGGACAAAGCTAAAGAAATGGTCAAATTTATAAAAGGCATGAAACTGAAAGTACAGTCACAAATACAGGAAGATAAAATTCGGGTATCAGGAAAAAAAATAGACGATTTGCAGACAGTTATGCAGTCTATCAAGGATCAGGATTATGACTTTGCTGTGCAATTCGAGAATTACAAATAGAGACACGAATTACCCCCGGACAAACAGCGCCGAGGGCGAGTAAAAGGCACAAATTAGTACGAAATAAGAAGTATAAGAAATCCTGTCTGTCGACAGACAGCGAATCAGAGCGAATAGATGTCTAGAAGGTTCCTGTTATCAGTATTAAGAACAACTAAGTTGCAAAACCGTCTATTGTCGACTTATAGCCTAACATTAAATACAAAGTTAATTAGTGTAAATTCGTGAAATTAGTGTCTTATTTTTTGTTTCGTTCTAATTCGTGTCTCTAGATCCTTACCCCTACCTTTTTGAATTCTCTCTCGCTGTATAACATTACATAATCATCCAGACCGGTTTTTTGTTTTATACTTTCGATAACGTTTTCACACTCTTCATCTGTGTAACCGTGGATCATAGTAAAGACGTTATACTCCCAACCGGGAAATGTCGGACGTTCATAACAGTGAGTAACCTCCTCAAAGGCTGCCATAATCGGCCCGCATTCTTCAACCCTCTCACTCGGCACCTTCCATACTGTCATCGCATTGGAATTTATGCCTATCTTCCTATGGGCGATAGAGGCCGCAAGGCGTCTTATCTTCCCGTTTTCCAGCAACACCTTCAACCTTTCTATTACTGCGTCCTCTGTCATACCCAGTCCATCAGCGATATCCTTATACGGGGTTTTTGTCAGAGGTAAACCGTCTTGCATATATTTTATCAGTTTAATGTCTAAATCTTCTGTCATAAAGAGTCCTTTTCAATATATTTCATCATTCCCGCAGGAATTACAAAATCAGTATATCTTAAATTTCACGCCTATCTTAAATTTCTTTGTTGTCGGCAGCATGCGAACATCAAAACCTGTACGGCCCTCTATCTCTTTAATATTTTCTTCAAGCTTTTCCTGTGATGGCGCCGACATCGTAAACCAGATATTGAGAGGAAGTTCTCTGTTCTTCCCTTTTCTCAGATAATTATGGGAGACGCCACTATACCCGTTTATTACCTCGGCTACATCTTCTATTCTGTCCTCCGGAACCTGCATCGCCGCAAGTGTTGCAGAGTTTCCAACAGCCTGGGTATTTATGATAGGAGCAAGACGGCGAACGTATTTCTCCTCAATCATGGACTTTACCCTGTCAATGATCAGGTCTTCATCAAGTTCCAGTTCTTTGGCAAGATCAAGAAACGGCCTGTGTGTTAACGGAAGATTTGTTTGAAGCCTCTGAAGTATTTTCTTATCAGTTTCGCTTAATGCCATTTTATTATATTTTCAACCTCAATTATGCATTCCGGAATGCACAACCTCTTTATCGTTTACGTTTTTCTGTGAAATATTGTTTTTGTCCTTCAGCCTCTTTTTGAATTCATCAATACCAATTTTTCTAACCAGTACTCCAAAACGCTTTTCTCTCTTCTCATTCAGTATTGCTTCTACACAAACATCAAGGGCATTAAGTACTTCAGACTCATCTGCAAACTCTATTAGACCCTCTGCAAATCTGGGATGCCTGCCCAGCTTTCCGCCAATCATTACACGGAAACACTTCTTCTCTATCTTTATAGTACCGGTAGGACAAACCTCGGCACAAAGACCGCAGTGTACACAGCGATCGTAATTGATCGTAACAACCCTTTCCTTGTTTTCATGCTGTTCTGTATTCTCCTCTGTGACCTCTCCCTGCACCTCATTTGACATTCCCGTAATCCTGATTGCACCTTCCTTACAGGCCCTTAAACAATTTCCACACCCGTTACACGCAAAACTTTCATCAACATATACCTTTGCCCTGACGTGTAAACCAAAATCCCTTATCTGAGGCATGGAACAGCAATTCGGGCAACTGGCGATTGCAATCTTCAGTCTCTGGTGAGGCAGGATCTTGCCATCAATCCTCTTTATCAGCTTTTTACTGAATTCCACCTCCTTGAGCCTGTCCTTTATTTTCTGTGAAATCCCTTTGATTTCTGCTATCAAAAACGGACACTCTACATCCTCTCCACGGCATATATCGACATGGTACATCGCGGGATATCCATCTTCCTCTTCATATTCATCAGACCTTTTCAGGATTTCAAACTTATCTTCACCTGTATTGGAGTCTAGTGAAAACGGGTCTGCATTTATTACGCCTTTATCAGCTTTGTCACTACCGGTTCCCATAAAGCTTGCCTTTGCATCCTCTACATCTTCCACAGTGACAACATTCTTTCCCTTTTCATTGGCACGCTTCTCTATCTTTGAACGAGCAAGTCTCCGTACGAATACGGGTATTTTTTCAAGTCTCAAACTCGATTCTTTATCCCACTCCATAAAGCTACAGCTCCCTTAAAAAACAGAAAATTACAGAAATAATATCTTTTGCGTTCCGTGTAGCGAAAAAACCAAAACTTTAATTATATTTTAAACAAGATTTTAGTCAAACAAAAACTAAACATCATTTTATTAGAGAATTTTTTCAAGATAGGAAATAATGTTTTTTGCTATTGCCTTTTTGCCTTTTAACGGTTTTGGTATTTTACGGTCACCTGTAACCATATATGCAATATGACGATTACGAGAGATGTATTTATAATCATTAGCCACAATCAGATTGGCCTTGCTTTTTGTTAAAAATCCTCGGGCTATTTTTATTATCTCATCTTTTGTTCTGTTTACCTCTAACTTGAATCCTACAAGAAACGCTTCCGGCCATGAAGCCCTTATAATGTTTATAACCTTTGGGGTCTTTACCAGTTTTGCCAACCATTCTTCCTTTTGCGAAGACATCTTGCCCTGTTTAGCCCTGGCCGGCACATAATCTGCCACAGCCATTGCATGAATAATTGCATCAAATTTTCTATTCTTCAGTTTTTCCTGAAGAACCTTTATCAGATCGTTGTTAGTTTCAATCTCGATCAGCTTAAGCTGTGAAGCCTTCATGTCACTACGGTCATGGATTACAGGAAACAAGCTGTCGGCTCCATATATATACGTAACAACCGCTCCACGACCCATTGCTCCGAGTGCTATCTCACTACCAAGCCTCCCTGTTGATGTATTCGTTATGTAACGAACAGCATCCAGATAGCCGCGTGTTGAACCTGCAGTAATAAGAATATTTTTCTTTTTAAGGAGGGACATTTAGTGTCTCTAAGTTAAAGAGGATTTTTGAGGTTAATGCCAGGCCCCCCTGAACCAGTATCGAGGTAGCCGGTCGTGCCCTGGGCAGATTCGCCTGGGCGAACATCAAGTATCGGACAGTTATTCCAGTTCTATAGTATTTACTTCACCAAATTCCGTCAACGGTTTATCAAACTGTTCCATATCACCGATAACGAGCAGTTTTATCTTGTCAGGATGTAAATACTCTTTTGCCACACGCGCTATATCTTCTCTGGTTATAACCTTTATGTTGTCTACATAAGTCTCAAGATAGTCTAAGGGCAACCCCTCATATTCTATTTCAACCATCTGGCCAACAATACTGGCACTTGATGTAAATTTAAAGATAAATTGATTTATATAGGTATCCTTTGCTAATTCTAATTCGTCGTCTTCAACATACTCCTCCCTTATTTTTCGTACCTCATCCAGGGCAAGGGTTATGGCCCTTACGGTCGATCCACTCTTAGTCTGGCATGTTACGAAGAAGAAACCAATATCTCTCGGTGCATGAAAAGCGCTGTAAGCTGAATACGCCAATCCTTCATCTGAACGTACTTTGCTTGGGATTCGGGCTGTAAAGCCTCCACTTCCAAGTATAAAGCTTAATATTTTAATCGGGAAATAGTCCTTACTCAATCTATGTATACCATGATGTCCAAAAACCACATTGGCCTGGTTAATATCCTTGTAAATGTAGTTTGTTGTTTTTTGAAATTCCTTCTCCACCGATGGCACCTCCGGGAAATCTATCTCAACTTTTTCCAATTTCGCAAAGACGGTCTTTATCTTTTTTATTATTTCTTCAGTATTAAAATCTCCTGAAATGCCCATAATGATATTGTTTGGATGGAAATACTTTTCGTGAAAGGCTACCATGTCTTCTCTAGTTATTTTCTCAATAGTATCTTTATACCCTATTGTTTTTCTACTATACGGATGATTTGCCTTGTACAATATTTTTCTGAATTCTCTGAATACAATCTGTCTGGGAGTGTCATTTTCCCTTCTGATGTCTTCCAATATTTCATCTTTCTCCTTCCTGATCATGTCCTCCGGAAAAGCAGGATTCATCAGTACATCTGCGAAAATCTCCAAGCCCTTATCAATATCCTTCTTCATTGTAGAAAGGGAAGCACCGCCCGATTCTCTTCCAATCTGCGTCTCAACAGATGCCGCGATAAATTCCAACTCTTCGTTCATCTTTTCGGGCGTTCTTGTCTTTGTACCGCCCCTTCTCATCACGTTGCCAACCAGATTCGCAAGCCCTGCCTTTTCCTCTGGCTCGTAAACGGCACCAGTCTTGAAGCGGGCAGTAATTCTAAAAATTGGCAAGTCGTGGTCTTCGAGAAGGTAAAGGATCATGCCATTGTCCAAAACCAGCCTTTCAGGTTTTGGCGGAGTAAACTCAATAGGTTTGTACTCAAATTCTGAAACTATCCTAGCACCCTCCGATTGAGGTTCAGTTATCACAGGTTCAATCGTCTGTTCGCCATGTCCATCATACGCAAAAAGCGCTTTTGCCTGCACAATAGAAAGACTTGACAATATGAGAATTAAAACAAATAGTTTGCTTAGTGAAAATTCAGTCTTTATCGTTTTCATCAGTTGGTTCCTTTCCTTTATTTTTCTTCACTAAGATTGCAACCGTTCTGTTGGTCTTTGTAAAATACTTGTTTGCAACACGCATAATGTCCTCAGGAGTCACGGCTATTGTCTTTTCAACAAGAGTATTTATGTATCTCCATCCGGAGATCGCCTCATAAGAAGATATTTCGCTTGCCAGTCCTGATGCGGATTCCAGGCTTCTTATAAAATCAGCTTCCAGTTGGTTCTTTATCTTTTGTAATTCATGGGCAGTTACCGGAGTCGTTTTCAGTTTTTCCAGTTCTTCGTATATTGCTTTTTCAACCTCCTCTGCCGTATGTGGATGCCGCGGCGAACAGAAGAAGACAAAGGAATCTGCATATTTGGATGGCCCTCCATAAGCATGAGCCGCTACAGCCATGCGCTTCTCTTCTATCAAGCTTTTATATAACCTCGAAGTTCCTTCCACTTGAAAGAATTGCCGATATAACATCAAAGACATATTGATCCGGGTGGCCGACTGCAGGTTTGTGGTAAGCTATGGACAGTACGGGATTGGCATCATATTCTACATAAACTCTACGTTCTCCTCTTTGCTCGGGTTCGACAGTCGTAACCTCCGGTGGAGGTGGCTGGCGCTCAATATCACCAAAATATTTTTCTATAAGCTTGATAACTTCATCAGGGTTCATATCACCAACAACAACTATAACTGCATTATTTGATGAATAGAATTGTTTAAAATATTTGGCAACCTCTGCTTTCTTCATATTTGCAATATCTGACATCCAGCCTATAACCGGCCAGCCATAAGGATGGGCCGTAAAGGTGGCAGCATTAAGTTGCTCTATCAACAAGCCAAACGGGCTATTTTCCGTACGAAGACGCCTCTCTTCCATTACAACATCCCTTTCAGAATAAAACTCTCTCAGGACGAGGTTCTTCATACGGTCAGATTCCATAAATGCCCATAATTCAAGCTTGTTTGCAGGCAGGTTACAATAATAATATGTTGCGTCATTACCGGTAGATGCATTGAGACCGGTAGCACCATTCTTGAGATAAATTGACCACATTTCATCCTTAACTATCAACTCCTTTTGTTTTCTCCAGACTTCTTCCAATTCCTCTTCTAATTGCTTTATCTTTTCTTTGCCGGTATCCGTAGCTTTGGCCTTTTCAATTGCAATTCCAGAAATCAGCTCATCCTCCATTTCCAGAAGAGGCTTTTCGCTCTCATAATCCTTAATCCCAAAGATTTCCGTACCCTTGAACATCATATGTTCGAACAAATGAGAGGCACCTGTGATTCCCGGGTGCTCATTCACAGAACCAACCTTGTAAACAATACGGAGTGAGACTATGGGAACATCGTGTTTCTCCAACATCAATAATTTTATACCGTTGTCGAGGGTGTGTTCCCTTACATCAAGTTTTAGCTTTTGGCCCTGGCCGTATGCAGCCGTACAAAAACAGAGTACTATGGAAACTAATAAAAATCTCATTCTAAAGGCCTTCATCAAAAAGCTCCTCTCTATTGATTTTAGGCTAAGCTAAGCCAACGCTGAATTTAGTCAGCTTCGCTGGATGAATAGGAGTATACATGGAATTACCACTTCTATTAACTTTCTATACAGTAATATTGGTACAGTAATTTCACAAAATCGTTCCTTGAAATACCCTGGTATAGTGCCACTTTGTATTTTCATTCTAATAACTTTGTTGGTTAAATCAAATGAAAAATTGCAAACCCTATTGGTGCTGTTTTTGAAATGTGAAACTAGAGCCATGTATCAGCCACAAACTATACACAAACAATTTAACGGCCTAACCAGTTCGATGAAATCCGTGCTCGTTCGCAGTTGGCTAAATATATAAAGCATTCTTAGCACCTAACGAATGTTACTAAGCAGCTCTTTTTATTCATTAATGTCTCCCTTTTACTACTAAATTACGAACCAATAATAATATTGACAAATTTTAAAAACTATGATAGAAGACATGTTTCTAAAATTATGCAAATTAACACGTTATAGACATGATAAAGACCTTTATAGCAAAAAAAGAAACAGTTGAAAAAGATTGGTATTTAATTGATGCCAAAGATAAAATCCTGGGGAGAATGGCAAGCCGTATTGCTATGATACTTCAGGGAAAAACAAAGCCTATATATACTCCGCATGTTGATACCGGTGATTTTGTCATAGTTACTAATGCAGAAAAAATAAAATTGACCGGAAATAAGATGAACGATAAGGCTTACTATACTCATTCAGGTTACCCGGGAGGTTTTAAGGAAATTCCCGTAAAAACCTTGCTGGAAAGGCATCCGGACAGAGTAGTAAAAATGGCGGTTAAAAGAATGATGCCGAAGACAAAACTCGGAAGCGCCATGTTTAAAAAATTAAAGGTTTATTCAGGCCCAGACCATTCTCATGAGGCTCAACAGCCTAAGGTTCTGGAAATCTAGTTCAAGAAAACAACAAAATGGCAGACGATACAAAATTTATATGGGGCACCGGCAGACGCAAGACATCTGTGGCAAGGGCCAGAATAAGAAAAGGCACCGGAAAGTTTCTCGTAAACCGTAGAGAGTTGGAAGAATACTTTGGCAGAGACCGAGACACGTCTGTAGCTCGATTGCCATTAAAGATCACAAAGACCTTAGGTAAATATGACGTGTTTATTAATGTTCAAGGCGGCGGCTTGACCGGCCAGGCAGGGGCAATATCCCTGGGGGTTGCAAGGGCACTCTATAAAGCAGATCAGTCACTTGCAGAAGGTTTAAGGGGCGCAAGCCTCTTGACTAGAGACAGCAGAATGAAGGAGCGGAAGAAATACGGTCAAAAAGGTGCAAGAGCAGGCTTCCAGTGGACAAAGAGATAATAATTACCAGCGCAAGGTTATTCAATTCAGGCCAATTGCTGCCTTCTTTCCTTATAGAAACTTGTTGTTAATTTTATACCTTCCTGAAGCTTCACTTTTGGACTCCAATCCAACTCTTTTCCAGCCTTCGAACAATCGATGCAAATGCGGTCAATCTCCCCCGGTCGTTTCTCATCAAAGACCGGCTTTACGTCAAGTCCCAAAGCATCTCTAACCGATTCAAATATCTCTATATCTTTTATTTCCTTACCCCAACCAATGTTGTAAATCTCATCTTGTGAGCTTATGGACTTAAACATAACATTAATGTTTGCAGTTATAATATCAGCTACATAAACATAATCCCTTGTCTTCGTCCCATCACCAAAAATTGTTGGTTGTTTGCCATCAAGCATCTGTTCGGTAAAGATAGCAACAACTCCCGCTTCTCCATGGGGATCCTGCCTGGGGCCGTAGACGTTTGGATATCGCAAAACTGCATAATCCAGGTTGTTGGTTTGCTTGAAGACAAATAAATAATGTTCAACAGTATGCTTACTTACGCCATACTGCGATTGAGGATCTATGGGATGTTTTTCATCTACCGGCAAGTACCTGGGCTCTCCGTATACAGCACCACCAGTAGAGGCGTATACAAACTTCTTTACATTATACTTACTCGATAAATTTATCAGGTTTAAGGAACCCAGTATATTTATCTGTGCATCATATAAGGGTTCCTTCACAGATCTTCGCAAGTCTACTTGAGCAGCATGATGGTTGACAATATCAGGTTTTTCTTCTGAAAATATTTTATCCAGGCCATCTGCATTACATATATCCTCTTTAAAAAAGGTTGCTTTTGGATTAATATTTTCTTTCTTACCTGTTACAAGATTATCAATTATTACGACATCATGCCCCTGAGATATTAAATTATCAACAAGGTTGGATGCAATAAATCCGGCGCCACCAGTAACCAGTATCTTCATAATCAGGCCTAATTATCACCCGGTTCTCTGCCTTTATAATACTTGTCCATTGCCACATCAAAATCTGTCCCCATGTCCATTCTGTCCCACTCTTTACGGGTCAAACGGTGACAGTAACTGCATGTTTTTTTGAACAAGTCTAATTGAGCAGCTGCCTTATCATGGTCTTTTTCCCGGCATACCTGCAACATCTTTACTAAAGAATCATTAAACCTGCCTTTAAGCTCAAAAAATTCTTTTGGTATATCATCACTGGCAAGGTTAAGTGAATTAAAAGTCTTCTCTATCTTGACACATAACTCCTCAGCATCAGCCCAATCACCTTCCCCCAGTCTGCGCGTCATAAGCTGTGTATCCTCCTTTATCTGTTTCATATTTTCACTAAACCCAAGCTTTTCATACCACTCAACAGGTTCATCTCCCCGCATCCCTGCCTGCTCTTCTGCCTTTCCACAAGACAAGATAAAAATTAAACCGATTAATGAAAACTTCAGAAAATTTCTCGTAAATCTCTTACTATGTATCTCCATGATATAAATAAATCCCTTCTAACTAAAAAAATTCCCTGCTTTTACAAGAAGAGCTACATATTGTCTATGACAAAATGTAGCCCCTTGCTATTAACAGCTCTCTTAAATATCGCTTATTAATACAAATACAAACTGCCCTGTCTAGAAAAGCCCCTTTACCTTGCCGGTTTCCACATCCACATCCACACGTCTGTAAGCAGGATCGGAGCAGGTACCAGGCATGAGTTTGATAGTTCCTGCAACCGGCACTACAAATCCAGCCCCCTTGTAAACCAATATATCTTGAATATTCAATCTCCAATTCTTAGGAGCACCCTTAAGGTTTGGATTATCTGTAAGGGAAAGATGCGTCTTCACCATGCATGTCCCCAGTTTGGCAATTTCCGGATCAGACTCCATCGCCTTGGCCTTTGCCAGAGCGGCCGGAGAATAATCGACTCCGTCAGCGCCGTAAACCTGTTCGGCGATCAGCTCTATACGCGTCCTTAATGGGGCGTCCAACTCATAGAGGAACTTAAAGTTGTTCTCTTCGTTACATGCATCTACCACGGCATCAGCCAGTTCCAGTGCACCTTCGCCACCTTTTTCCCAATGCTTGGAAAGAGCAACACGCGCCCCGGCATCTTCAGCCACCTTTCGAACCGCATTGACTTCATTATCGGTATCCGTGTAGAAATGATTTATACAAACTACAGGGTTGATACCAGCCTTCTTAACCACATTAATAAGGTGTAGGAGATTCGTTTCAGCCCCTTTCACCGCCCATTCAACATTCTCTTCATTGTAAGCCGGATCAAGAGGATGGCCCGGAACAGGAATCGGTGCGCCGCCATGGCATTTAAGAGCCCTGATAGTGGCAACCAGAACGGCCGCATTGGGCTTATTTCCTGAGAAACGGCATTTCAGGTTCCAGAACTTTTCGAATCCGATATCCGCTCCAAAACCGGATTCGGTTACATTATAATCACCCAGCTTCAGCCCAAGCCTGTCTGCTACAATCGAGGATTGGCCAATGGCAATATTGGCAAATGGCCCCGCATGGACCAATACCGGCTGACCTTCAAGCGTCTGCATCAGGTTTGGATTCAATGCTTCCACCATCCATGCAGTCATTGCCCCATCTACTTCTATGTCAGCAGTTGTCACAGGCTTGCCTGATTTATCATAGGCCAGCACAATCCTGCCCATCCTCTCACGCATATCCTTTAAGTCCTTTGCAACTGCAAGTATAGCCATAATCTCAGAAGAAACTGCAATAGCGAATCCGGACTTCATCATGAATCCGTCCATCTTTCCGCCTATTCCTATATTGATGTCCCGAAGCGCCTGCGCACAAAAATCTATAATCCACTGAAATACAACGTGATTTGGATCAATATTAAGACGTTTCAGATTCCTTTTAGCAAGCTGTTCGTCGTTGTAGTTAAACTCATGCTGTATCCTGGATGTAAGAGCCACCATGGCCAGGTTGTGGGCATTCATTATTGCATTAATGTCCCCTGTCAGTCCAAGAGAGAAAGGAGTCAAGGGGATACATTGAGAAAGCCCCCCGCCTGCAGCTGAACCCTTGATATTCATAGTAGGTCCACCGGACGGCTGACGAATGGCACCCACAACATTTTTGTCTCTTTTTCCCAGACCCTGTACCAGGCCCATAGTTGTAGTGGATTTTCCTTCACCCAGAGGAGTTGGTGTGATTGCAGTTACATCTACATATTTTCCATCCGGCTTACTCCCAAGCCGGTTAATTGCCTTGTTAAAGTCAATCTTTGCTACATAATGCCCGTGAGGAAGTAGTTCATCCTTCTCAATACCCAACTCCTCAGCCAGCTGATAAACGGTCTTCATCCCGGCTTCAGCATCTTCCGCTATTTCCCAATCCGCATGTTTGGTCGGATCCAACGCCATAATATTAACTCCCCCTTTCAATTTACCTGATAAATTAACTTACTTTGTAGATTTATAATACATTACACATTACAACAATAACTGAACCAAAAGGTTCCTGACAATATTCCTCAAAATACAAAGAAATAGGCAAAAACTTATGCTATGTGCTGATAAGAAACTTTTTAATTATATTGATAAAGTTTCCAAGGTCAAGAAAAATGATTTATGTGTTTAGTGTGATGTTACACTTTATTAAGACGTTACAGGCTTAGGACATATTATTCAGTACCTTTTTAATGAGGTAATTCAGATTCGTAGACAGTACCGGTGACGTACAAAAGTGGTGCATCTGCCAGGTTGACAACCTTTCTTTTTGGAAGTTTACGATCTTGCGAATCAAATAGAATCTCTACTGTTGGGCGTAAGGGTGAATCTTCATTAATCTCTATCACCTTGCATATTGCCTTTGAATTTAATTTTACATAGCTACCCATTGGAAAGCATGATAGTTTTGTAAGCAATAACCTCTTAATCTCATTAGAAAATTGTTCTTTTTGGGTGCCTAATAACAATTTCACTGCCTCATGAGGCATATAGCCCTTTCTCTGAGGCCCATTATGGATTTATCAAATAAAACTATAATCACAGATTTCGCCATCTAATCTGCTGTTATATATTGTTAAGACAGCAAATATGTTAAATTTTAACCACTCTTTAGACTAATACCAATATGCGGTGAAAAACCTATTACATACTTCCTCCAATATAACGTTTTGATTTAATCATAAATGGTATACCTTGTCAAACAATTTTAACCAGTAAGCCCTTTGTTTTATTATAGATAGACAAAAAAAGAATATGATTAACAAAGAACGCCTGGAATTTGAAAAAGTTTGACTATATCTTAGGAAAATAACAGTTAAATTTTGGATTTGACGTTTTTACGAAGGTATTGTTATTATTCAAAAGTAATG
>CAXGMX010000008.1:0-22169 GCA_964010955.1 uncultured bacterium | reverse complement strand
CATCGGCGGTAGCCTTTTATATTTTTGACAAATCTCGGCTTTCAAGCCATATATATACAGGAACGTATCGAGATAACCAGTCAAAACTGAGAAGTTTAGTTCGTAAACAGGCTAATTACAACCCCCATATAATCTGAATTCGCAAAAATATTAAGATGTTTACCGAAAAAGCCAGAAAAACAGCTTCTGAAAACCCCCAAAGATTAATAATAAAAAGTACTTGACAAATTCAGGTAACGCAACTAATATACATAAAGTTATTTACCTCATTTTCCATCAAAGAATAATACATTCCTTGACACCGTAATTGACAAAATAGCTAACTTCTACATTTCCAAGTTAAATTAATATACCTAGAGCTAGTATCTAAGCAATCTAAGGTAAAGTGAACCTTGGAAACTTTAAATCTGCATATTAGAACAAATGATTATATAATGCATAAGCAAGATCTCCTTTAAACTTTTCAAGCAGAAAACCTCTCAATTAATTGCTTATCTCCAAATACAAGAATAACTATTAAAACCAGTATCGAAATATTCAAATCTCATAAATCCATAAGTGTCAGAGAATTTCTTTATAATAGATGGACATTCACAATTATACCAGGCCTACTATGCAATCACAGAATTAACTACACCCTCAGGCCAGCCAATTAATGCAGTGTATGGTTTTACGAGAATGCTGCGTAAAATTATAAAAGAGGATAAGCCCTGTTACATGGCTATAGCCTTTGATACTAAGGGGCCTACATTCAGACACACAGAGTATAAAGAATATAAAAGTCATAGAAAGCCTACACCAGATGATCTGGTCTCTCAAATACCACTATTGTATGATGTAATAGACGCTTACAATATACCATTATATGCTATTCAGGGTTTCGAAGCCGATGACATAATTGGAACCATTTCCAAGAAATTGTCTAAGGAGCATATCGAATGTACAATTATAACAATAGACAAAGATATGGATCAATTGATCGATAAACACATAAGGATTTTTAATCCCAGAAAGAAAGAAATTAGGGATATAGAAAAGTTACGCAAAGAAAAAGGAATTGTAGCCTGAAAACGTTATTGTACATTCTAGCTCTCGGGGGAGACTCAAGTGACAATATCCCCGGCATCCCTGGTATTGGCTATAAGACAGCTTTAAATCTCATTAGAGAATGGAAATCGTTAGAAAATGTAATATCAAATGTTGACAAAATTAAAGGCAAGAAAAAACAGGAAAACTTATTGAAATATACAGAATTGGCCAGACTTTCAAAACGCCTGGCAACCATAAATACAAAAGTTCCGTTGGATTTTAATCTCGAAGCTTGCCGTTTGACGGATTTCAACAATATCAAGCTTAATGAATTATTCACCAACTACGGCTTTAAATCATTCATTGCTGAAAATCACGATAACAATTGAATGAAGCAAAGGATCAAAGTAATTGGTATCACCGGTGGCATAGCAAGTGGAAAGAGCACGATAGCAAAAATACTGGGATCATTGGGAGCAAGCGTTATTAGTGCAGACAAAATCTGTCACCGACTCGTTAATACTAAATCTATGTCACAAAAAATCATCAATAGATGGGGAGATCATGTACAAGACAAGTACGGTAAAATCGAAAGACATAAACTTGGAAAAATCGTATTCGCGGACAAGAAGGAGCTGACTGCATTAAATAGAATTATTCATCCTGAGGCCATAAAACAAATTAAAAACCGTATTGCTAAACTGAGGAATGAATCAACAACAGTAGCTATAGTACTAGATGCTGCTCTATTAGTGGAATCAAATTTAATAGACATTTGCGATATAACACTATTTGTTGACACCAGGAAGAACACATGCAAGGCAAGAGTGAAGAATAGTAGAAAGTGGCCTTCAGGTGAAATCACCAAAAGAGAGAAATTTCAAAGTTCATTAAGGGAGAAAGGGAAATTGCAGACATTGTTATTAGCAATAACCAGCACCAGGCAGACACATTAAAACAAGTAAAGGATTTTTGGCATCAATTTATAACTAAAAAGCAATTTGGAGAAAAACATGGTTACAACTAAAACTAGAAAAAAAAACTGGCGTAACAACAGCAGAGAAAACTCTCAAGAGTCCTAAAAGTACTAAGGATACTGAGGAGGCTAATGAAAAGTATGAAGAAATTAAAAAAGGTGATATGCATATCACTGCATTACAAAAGATGACAATAAAGGGGCTACAGGTTACAGCTAGAAAAGAAGGCATAAAGGAGTGTTCCGGCCTTAAAAAACAGGAGTTGATATTTAAAATTCTCAAGGAACGTGTAAACCAGAATGGTCTCATGTATGGCGAAGGTGTAGTAGAGGTATTACCTGAAGGATCGGTTTTTACGTTCTCCAGACTATAACTACTTACCATGCCCTGACGATATATATATATCACCGTCACAAATAAGGCGTTTTGGTATAAGAACTGGCGCAACAGTTTCCGGACAGATACGTCCTCCCAAGGAAAACGAAAGATATTTTGCCCTCCTCAGGGTTGAGGCCATTAACTATGAGAATCCTGACCGCCTGAATGAAATGATTGTCTTTGATGATCTGACACCACTGCACCCTGATGAGCGTTTTATGCTGGAAGTTAAGAAGGATGAGATAGAGATGAGAATAATGGACCTGGTTACTCCAATAGGAAAAGGACAACGCGGCTTGATCGTTGCTCCTCCTCGTACCGGTAAAACAGTTCTCATACAGGAAATTGCAAACAGCATTACAAATAATCATCCCGAGGTCTATCTGATAATTCTTTTAATAGATGAACGTCCTGAAGAGGTGACGGAGATGGACAGAGCTGTCGAGGCTGAAGTAATTGGGTCAACATTTGATGAACCGGCAAGTCGTCACGTTCAGGTCGCTGAAATGGTAGTCGAAAAAGCCAAGCGCATGGTGGAGTACAAAAAAGATGTAGTTATATTGCTTGACTCCATCACACGACTGGCAAGGGCTTATAATACTGAAATCCCACATAGCGGAAAGATACTCTCCGGTGGAGTTGATGCAAGTGCACTGCAAAAGCCTAAACGTTTCTTTGGCGCTGCAAGAAATATTGAAGAAGGAGGAAGTTTGACAATTATTGCTACAGCCCTCATAGACACTGGCAGCAGAATGGACGAGGTTATCTTCGAAGAGTTTAAAGGTACAGGCAACATGGAACTACATTTAGACAGAAGATTAGCAGATAAGAGGCTGTTTCCTGCAATAGATATAAACAGATCCGGAACAAGGAAGGAGGAGTTAATTCTTGACCCTGAAGAGTTAAAAAGAGTATGGGTACTGAGAAGGGTTCTGAATGAAATGAATCCAACAGAGGTATTGGAATTGCTCAGCAGCAGACTATCTAAAACTCAAACTAATGCCGAATTTTTGATGAGCATGAACATGAAAAGATAGAAAATCTAAAGCCCTCATACAGATCAATCCAAACAAAGCTTTTTGGTTTCTGCGTGTTGTCCTCTCAAGTAACTACCGATTGAGTTTCCTTCTTATTCTTACTCATCAAATATACCATCAGTATTGAAATATCAGCAGGTGACACTCCAGAAATACGTGAAGCCTGCCCCAGTGAAACAGGGCGAAATCTGCCTAGCTTCTGTTGGGCTTCTTTTCTTAATCCCGGTATGCTGTCATAATGAAAATATGGAGGAAGGGAAAGCTTTTCCATCTTTTTAAACTTTTCGATTTGTTGTTTTTGCCTCTTGATGTATCCTTCATATTTTGCCTCGATCTCCACCTGCTCCTGTACGGGAACAGAAATATTTCTTTTACTTAAATCGTTATCGATTTCCAGCAAATCTTTAAAACACATGTTGGGGCGCTTCAATAGCTTTAACAATGAATCTTCCCCCCTTTTGCTGTACTCAAGGTATTCGATAGTTTCAGAAATACTTTTTTCTCTCTCCAGCAACTCAGTCAATTGCTTCTTATTAATCAAGCCATACCTATGGCCATATTTCATCAGTCTTCTATCGGCATTATCATGCCGCAGAACAAGTCTATACTCAGCTCTTGAAGTAAACATTCTATATGGTTCTTGTGTACCTTTTGTAACTAAGTCATCAATCAAAACACCGATATAAGCTTCAGAACGGCCCAGGATAAATGGTTCGCATCCCTTGATCTTCAACACGGCATTTATTCCCGCCATTATTCCCTGTGCGGCGGCCTCTTCATAACCAGAAGTACCGTTTATCTGCCCGGCCAGAAAAACATTCTCAACATTCTTTGCCTCAAGTGAAGGCTTAATTTGAGTCGGTGGTACATAATCATATTCTATTGCATATCCATAACGTGTAATATCTGCATTTTCTAATCCTTTTATCGAATGAATCATTGCTTCCTGTACATCAAAAGGAGTACTTGTAGATATACCATTACAATATACCTCTGTAGTGTCCAATCCTTCAGGTTCGAGAAATATTTGATGATGATCCTTATCTGGAAACCTAGTTATCTTGTCCTCAATGGAAGGACAATATCTTGGCCCTACCGCCTTAATCTGCCCGGTGAAATTTGGAGAACGATCTAGATTTGACCTGATAATTTCGTGTGTCAGGCTATTCGTATAAGTTATATAACATTTGATTTGAGGTCTGTGTATCTTCTCAGTAGAGAAGGAAAATGCCGTGGGCTGCTCATCACCAACTTGCTCCTGCAAAATGCCGTAATTAATACTGTTACCGTTAAGGCGTGGCGGTGTTCCCGTCTTCAGCCTGTCTAGTTCAAACCCTAAATTCTGTAAACTTTTTGACAGTTTATCAGCCGATGGTTCGCTGGATCTGCCACCCTTTAATTGAGAGTTGCCAATATGAATTAATCCATTCAGGAAAGTACCAGTTGTAATAATTACAGCCTTCGCCCTGTAACTTGTCCCACTTTTACCGGCTAACGCCAGCATTCCTTTATCATGAACTATAATATCTTCAATGCTATCCTGTCTTAATGAAAGGTTGACTTGATCTTCCAATCTCCCTTTCATCGTAAACTGATACAGTTTTTTGTCTGCCTGTGCACGGGGTGATCGTACTGCATGTCCTTTACTTGCATTGAGAAGTTTGAACTGAATACCTGTCGCATCAATCACCTTCCCCATTTCGCCACCAAGGGCGTCCACCTCACGTACTAATTGACCCTTTGCAAGTCCACCAATCGCAGGGTTACATGACATTTGAGCAATAGTATCAAGATTCATTGTCAGCAGTGCTGTCTGCATACCCATTCTTGCAGAAACCAGTGCAGCCTCACATCCAGCATGACCACCGCCTACTACAATAACATCATAACTAATTTGCATCATTTTGCCTTCTGCACTACCCGTTTCTCTCTAATCACTGTAACAGTTACTTCTCCAGGATATTCAAGCTCTTCTTCTACTTCTTTTGCTATGTCATAGCATATTTTTGATGCTGATTTGTCACTAACTTTATCCGGGTGGACTATAACCCTTACTTCTCTGCCAGCCTGAATTGCATAAGCACTTTCAACACCACCAAAAGACATTGCAACACTTTCCAACTTCTCCAGGCGTTTAACATATTTCTCAAGAGTTTCCCTCCTGGCCCCTGGCCTGCTGGCAGAAATTGCATCTGCCGCATTTATTAACACTGAATATACTGTCTCGGAAGGAACCTCTTCGTGATGCGAAGCAATTGCATTTACAACCTCAGGTTTTTCATCAAACCTTTTAGCAATATCCGCCCCTACAATAGCGTGAGTACCTTCAACCTCAGAACTTACTGCTTTGCCAATGTCATGCAAGAGTCCACATCTTCTTGCCGTTTGAGCATCCAGTTTCAATTCACCTGCCAGTATACCTGCTAAATTAGACACCTCTATAGAATGCTGAAGCTGGTTCTGTCCATAGCTTGTACGATACCTTAAACGCCCTATTAAATTGATAATTTCTGAATGC
This sequence comes from uncultured bacterium, assembly GCA_964010955.1. GTDB lineage: Bacteria > Planctomycetota > Brocadiia > Brocadiales > Scalinduaceae > Scalindua. Next base: position 16,230 of record CAXGMX010000008.1, on the reverse strand, counting down.
AAATCATGTATTCCCAGCTCAAAACTTGTCTGCTTACCGGTTTCCTGAATAATCTGTTCAATATCTTTTTCTGTTTCCTGCACTACTTCTTCAATACGTGCAGGGTGAATTCTGCCATCCAGGATTAATTTCTTCATTGCCAGTCTGGCAACCTCCCTGCGTACACCATCAAAACCAGAGAGCACAATTATTCCCGGGGTATCATCAACAATTACATCTATACCTGTTGCCTTTTCAAAGGCACGAATATTTCTACCTTCACGGCCTATAATCCTCCCTTTCATTTCATCACCCGGCAACTCAATCGAACTCACAACATTATCAACTGCATTATCTGAGGCACACCGCTGTATTGCAGTACACACTATTGAAGCTGCAACCTTCTCGGCTTCATCTTTGGCCTTTTTAGTATGCTTTTCTATTAAGTTGGCACATTCCTTATCAAGTTCTTTCTCCAGGCGGCTCATCAATAGTTTTTCTGCTTCTTCTCCGGATAACCCTGAAACCTTATAAAGATTGTTTTTTTCTTCCTGTATCAAATCATCAAGCTGTATTTTTTTCTTACCGAGCTCGCTCTCCTTGTTTGACAGGTTTGAAGCCATGCTTTCAATGTACTTCTCCTTCTTTGTGAGTATATCAATCTTTCTCTCCAGATTGTCTTCTCTCTTACTTAAACGCTTTTCCAGCTGACGTAATTCATGTCTCGTTTCTTGTGTCTCTCTCTCAATGCTTTCTTTTCTTTTGTACAAATCTTCTCTGGCTGTAATATCGGCGCTTTTTAATATTCTCTCTGCCTCTAATTTTGCATCCTTAATCACGTTTCTGGAAGTTCTCTCCCTGCTAACTTGACGTAATTTTAAAAACAAATAGCATATTAGAAAACCGAAATTATACAAATCGGCAACACAAATACATAAAATAATCTTGGTAATTCAGCGAATTCAGAAATATGAATTGGTCATCACCGCCTTTTTTATATATAAAATTTAGAAAAATTCATGTAGATGCAACTGAAAATTCTAAAGACTCGAAGATTAAGAGGATTGGGGTCTGGAAGAAAATAAATAGCCAATATTCATTTTCGGCTTTTGTGCTTTATCGAAAGGATTTCGACTTGATATGGCCTTAAATTCCCATTGAAATGATTTTGCTTATAAGAAAAACAAACTATGTGAATTGGTATATACGGGATATCTTTACACTAGAATTCTTTTAACTCACCCAAAACGTTATATAAAGCTCCCATTTTTATTAATAAACATTCAAGACAAAAATTTAATCAATATACCAACATACAGGATTTAAATCTTTTCATCTTAATGGAATCCATTTAATAACCAGTTAAAACACAATAAAAGACTGTTCCCTTTTAATAGTAAGAAAACCTTCCTTACTCAATCTTCTTTAGTATAAAACTAATCTATATCACAACTTAGACTAGCACCACCTTTTATGCTTTAATAAGATAGCCGTAGAAATAACTGTTTCTGAAAAGCGAAAAACATGCGCATATTTGCAGCACTAGATATTTTCTCAAATAGTCATATGATACTATATAACAAATTAACGGAAGTCAAGTAATTAAAAACAGTTAAAAACAGATAATTTGGAGGCTACAACGTATATTTCTTTCAGTTAATGATTTCCTCTTTTTAACTGCCACATTATTTTAGTGTGTTCGGCTTGAGAATAAAATACAAAGAAAGCAAAAGAATTTGTAAATACTTCCACAAATGTTATTATAGGCAAGATTTTGTTTTTAAACAGCGATCTTAGTGTAATATACAAAACTTCGCTACTGGCAGCAAAATAATATTATGAACATAATACAATCTGAACAAAACATGCTCATAAGGTTCTTTTCTATCCTGAAACTAATAAAATTTTCACATACTATTTTTTCTTTACCATTTGCTGTGATGAGCGCATTTATTGCTGCAGATGGCTTACCTGGTACAAGACAACTTTTATTAATATTAGGTGCACTGGTAATGGCACGCAGTTGTGCAATGTCTTTTAACAGGCTTGTAGATGCCAGATATGATATTCACAATCCCAGAACATCATATCGTATTCAGCTTCAGGGCCTTATAGGAAAGACAAATCTCTGGTTTTTCACAATCTCCTGCTCACTTTTGTTTGTTGTTTTTGCTGGAATGTTAAATCGCCTCTGTTTGTTCATATCTCCGTTAGCCCTCCTGATAATTTTTGGATACTCGTACACCAAGAGATTTACCAATTTATCACATCTTGTTCTGGGATTATCACTTGCTTTGTCTCCAATAGGGGCATGGATAGGAATAACAGGAGAAATTGCAATTGCCCCTTTTATACTGGCACTTGCCGTACTACTATGGACTGCGGGGTTCGATATTATTTATGCATGTCAGGATTTACAGCATGACATAAAGACAGGGCTACATTCTATCCCCCAGTAAAATGGGTATTAAAAACTCTCTTATACTATCTTCAGTACTGCACTTCTTTATGGTAATCGTATTATTTATCTTTATGTATTTTGTCGAAACTCAATTTTGTTTATTTTGGGGGAGTTTGTTTTGTTGGTATAATGCTGATTTACGAACATTCGCTGATAAAACCACATGATCTGTCAAAGATAAGCCTGGCTTTCTTTACAGTTAATGGCATTATAAGTATGATTTTGATGGCTGTAACGCTTGTAGACATATTTATCTTTTATTAAAAAACCATAAAATAAAAGACAATATTATACTGATAATAATACACGTTGTAACAGGGAAATAGAAACTGTAATTTTTCCTCTCTATTGCTATGTCGCCGGGTAGTTTGCCAATGAATGGCAACTTGTTTCCCACCATCCAGACAAATCCTATTACAACCAGCAAGAGACCAATAAAAATAATTATCTTACCAATATCGCCTGCCATTATAACATCTCAAGATTCATTTAAACTTTTATTCCTAGGTTTTCTTTCCTCTTATCGGTGCCGCCATTTTCATTCCCATAATCTTCGTAGTCACTAAAGGATTTTTTGGTATCTTATATCACTACTTAGAAACTTTTCTCCGAAATATGATTTTCTGGCCAGTGGATCATCAAGCAACTTATCTGTTGTCCCGCTAGTTATAATATTTCCGGCACTCATAATATAAGAATGATCAGTTATACTTAATGCCTCCCTCACATTATGATCTGTTAATAATATCCCAATACCGGATTCTTTCAGGCCTAAGACTATGTCCTGAATCTCTGCAACAGCTATTGGGTCAATAAATGAAAATGGTTCATCCAGAAGAATTAGTGATGGTGAAGTTGCCATTGCTCTTGCAATCTCAAGTCGCCTCCTTTCACCGCCTGAGAGTGTAAACGCCATTTTCTTTGATAAATGTGTTAGCCCTAATTCCCCTAAAACCTGGTTCAGCTTTTTAATTCTCTCTCTATAAATAAATTTAATAGTCTCTAACACTGCTAAAACATTTTCTTCAACAGTTAAACGTTGAAATATTGACGGTTCCTGAGAAAGATATCCCATCCCCAGCCTTGCACGCATGTATATTGGCATTTCTGTAATATCTTCACCACGAAAGAAAACTTTTCCATGATCAGGCTTAATCATACCGATCACCATTGAAAATGCCGTACTTTTCCCGGCACCATTCTGTCCAAGAAGGCCTGCAATCTCCCCAGAATGCACCTCGAAATTGACACGGTTTACAGCGACTTTTCTACCATAATTCTTAGTTATTTCAACAGCCTGTATGAGTTTCATCTTTCAGCCCTATAGTGTACTACCTGACATATTTAATTGTACTTGGTGGCCAGAATACCATAAAAGCCTTCCCCACCATATTACTCTCAGGAACTATTTTCCAGAATCTGCTATCGTTACTATTTCTGCTATTATCACCAAGAAAGAAATATTCATTATTACCTATCTCAATCTCTTTACGTGTTCCCCATTCTCCGGCATCTGTATAGTAAACATCTCGAAAGATTGAGATATTCTTAAATAGTGCATCTGTATTCTCCCCACCAAACTTCAACTCACTGAATTTAGTATAATCCTTAAGCGATGATAAATCAGTATCATATGTATGAGAGAGAACGACGGAATCATTAAGTTTCATGATTATTTTATTATCAACATTTGTAAATCTTATATTATATTCTTTTCCGGGCTCTATAAAGACTTCAGCATCACTTTTAACAATCGAACCGGATATTTTTAAAGACGTTTTTTTCTTTCCTGCCGCGGTACCGACAAAGGCCTCAATCTCTTTTTCATTCTCCTGTAGTATGATAGAAATACCTCCATTGTCCCCGGAGACCGAAACATCAAATTTTATCATAATATCACTATTTATTGCATCGGGAACCTCGTTGTTATAAACATTGTAATCTGTAATTTTTCTTTTAAACGATATATACGATTTCTGTTCTGTTCCCTCTGGAAATTGTAGTTGTAACTGCGTTGCACTGACATCCCAGAATTCATCTTTCACCTCCCAATTCTGAACTATATCCTTTTTTGCCGGATAATTACTATTAAAAACCTGAACCCAGAGTGTTTCCTGAACCTTTTCCGGCTTTCTCTCTATTTTGTCGTTAATATAAATATCACCATTCACAACCTGAAGTTTTTCGTCCGGCAGGCCAATCAAGCGTTTTATATAATTCTTGCGAACAACATGAACATTTGCAGAACCACAGGAATTACAAAGAATAGCATCTACTTCATCACATGACTCGCATACTACCTTGTGGTATTGGCCAACGCCAAAAGAGCCTTTTATACTATTAACCTTAGCCTTGAAGTAATTTTCCTTCTTCACGGCATTAGTGCATTTCTCGCACAACATTGATTGGCTTAAGGAGAAGCCGCAGGACATGCACGTAACTTCATTAAACGGGTATTTGAAAACTGCAACATCCCATCTTGCAGGTTTACCAAAATCGTAAATAAACTTATTTACGAGAATCCTGTTCCCCCCCCTTCTTCTGTAATCAGATATGCGTATCTTATAGAAACAATTCGAGCATTTCACATGATTCAAGCTGTAATTGGTTTTGAACTTCCATGCACAGTTAGGGCACTTAACAGACTTGTGCTGTCCCAACAGTGTTGGCGCCATTGATCCTGTAGGTATTTTGAATGCCTCTACCACAAAAATCCTTAACACAAACGCCAATGCTACAGCAATAATAATCGATTCGATATTTTCACGAAAAAAACCTTTTTTCTTTTTGTCTTTCTTTTTTTATTAATATCTTGTTGGTCTGCCTTACTCATATTCTTTATTTGTCTGTTGACAATACTGATAAAAATGCACTTTGTGGAATCTCAACGCTTCCGACATTTTTCATTCTCTTTTTTCCTTCTTTCTGTTTCTCAAGAAGCTTTCGTTTTCTGGTCACATCACCTCCATAACATTTCGCCGTGACATTCTTTGACATTTGACGTATTGTTTCCCTTGCAATAACTCTGCCCCCAATAGCTGCCTGGAGAGGAATCTCAAACATATGCCGGGAGATATCCTTCTTCAAATTTTGTACCAACTTTCTACCCTTAGCCTCAGCCTTCTTTCGATGAACGATACATGAGAGAGCATCTACTTTCTTCCCTGCAACCAATATATCCAATTTTACGAGGCTCTCAGGCTTATATCCAATGAACTCATAGTCCAGAGTACCAAACCCTCTCGTCATGGATTTTAATTTATCATAAAAATCAAAGATAATTTCTCCCAGAGGAATCTCATACGTAAGTATGGCCCGCTTATCACTCAGATATTCTGTACTTTTGTATGTAGCCCTTCTATCATCCACCAGTTGCATAATTGCCCCGATATACTCAGATGGAAGGATAATCTTGGCTTCAACTACCGGTTCACGAAATTCCATTATTGTGTGCACTGAAGGCAATTTCTCCGGATTGTCAATATTTATTACATTGCCATCGTGAGTTAATATTTCGTATGTCACGGTTGGAGCAGTTTTGCACGATACCAACCTTACTCTCTCTCTCTAAACGTTCCTGAACAATTTCCATATGCAAAAGGCCGAGAAAACCGCATCTGAAGCCAAACCCAAGTGCCTGGGATGTTTCTGCCTCGAATGAAAACGAGGAATCATTTATCCACAATCTTTCAATCGCATCTCTCAAAGGCATGAAGCCTTTATTGTCTGTAGGATAGAGTCCGCAGAAAACCATAGGGAGAGGCCTGCGGTACCCTTGCAAAGCGGCCGCTGATCTCCTTTTCGATAGTGTTATAGTATCACCTATGTGAACATCATGGATAGATTTGATACTTGAAGTACAATAACCAACACTTCCCGCACTTAATTTATCTACACGGGTCATTTCAGGCCTGAACACTCCCAACTCAGTAACCTCGAACGTCCTGCCTGTCTTCATCATATAAATACTGTCACCAACCTTTACTGAACCATCAATAATTCTTATATAGACAATCACACCACGGTAGTCATCATAAACCGAATCAAAGATCAGGGCCCGTAACGGAGCTTCAACATCACCCTCAGGTGGAGGCATTTTTGTTATTATAGCATCGAAGATATCTTCTATCCCCTGGCCGGTTTTTGCACTCACGCTCAGAACATCCTCGTCATTTACACCAAGAATGTGAACTATCTCTTCACTTACCTCTTCCGGCCTAGCAGACTTAATATCTATCTTGCTGAGAACCGGTATAATCTCAAGATCCTTCTCCATTGCCATATACATGTTTGTTAATGTTTGCGCCTCAATACCCTGTGCCGCATCAACCAGAAGCAAGGCTCCCTCACAGGCACTGAGACTCCGCGACACCTCATAACTAAAATCGACATGCCCCGGGGTATCTATCAGATTCAAAGAGTAAGTCACTCCATCCTTAACATAATCCAGGGAAACTGCGCTGGCCTTTATTGTAATGCCACGCTCTCTTTCCAGATCCATGCTGTCTAACATCTGGTCACGGAATTTTCTGGGACTAACCGCCTTTGCCTTTTTAAGCAGGCAGTCGGCGAGCGTAGACTTGCCATGATCGATATGAGCTATTATACAAAAGTTACGTATCTGCTTGATATTCAAATGAAACCTCTATTGCCTCCTGTTAACGGTTATTTGCCCGGCAGGACTCCCAGGCGGAAGCATGGGGGAAAAAAACCAGATAACTACTATTTGTTTTCGCACAGGGTATTAAACCCTGTGCGAAAACACTTAAAATGGTTTACTGAGCGAATGCCCTGACACAAGGGACCATTGCCTTAATCTCTTCTTCTGACAACATATCACCAAATGGTAAGTAGTTAGTGTTTTCAGGGTTACCGTTTGTGATTGAGTTTACGAAGTCGTCATCAGTACGTGTACCCTGCCACTCTGCATCAGTGAAATCTTTAGCTCCAAAGTCAATGCCCGTCGGTGTTCCTTTGCCATCTTCACCATGGCATAATGCACACTTCTCAGCATATATCTCATCAGTGTCGATTTCATCGGCCAATGAGTTTGAAAGACTTAAACAGAAAATCAGACCTGAAATAAAAAACAATACTATTGCCTTGCTTCTCAATGTACTTCTCCTTTTCTAAATAAATTAAATTATAAAAAAAATAGAAACCTGTACAAAGCATACAGTACTCATTAAACCAATTCCATCAGATTTGTCTTGAAAAGTTCCAGAGCTAACGCCCTATGGCTGATCCGGTTCTTCACCTCAGGTTCTAATTCTGCCATAGTGAGTTCGTGCTCAGGCACATAAAATATAGGATCATATCCAAAACCATTGTTCCCTTTAGGTTCATTACTAATAATTCCTTCACAACTTGCTTTTACAACAAATTGCAACCTGTCAGGTTCAGCAAGTGCAATTGCACAACGAAACCTTGCCGTCCTCTTTTCAAAAGGAACTCCTTTTAATTCTTCAAGCAATCTTAAACACTTTTCCTCATAACCGGTATCTACGCCACAATAACGGGATGATAAAACACCGGGGCGTTTATCCAGTGCATCAACCTCTAATCCTGAATCATCCGCCATAACACACGTTTGACAGAACCCTGCCAGTTCAAGCGCCTTCTTTGTCGCATTATCTTCAAAGGTAACACCATCTTCAATAATATCAGGAGGATCCTCAAAATCATCTAAATCCAGCAGCCTTACGGGTATTCCGTTTAGAATCTTCCTGATCTCTGATTTCTTATTATTATTATAAGTCCCAATTACGATTTCCTTTGACTTCAACATATTTTGTGGCGCTATTTTCCCAATACTTCCTGTTGCATCCGGGTTAATTCGTTTATGCCCTTCTTTGCCTGTCCGATCATCTGTGCAAGCTCTTCCTCTGAGAACGTCTGTTTTTCCGCAGTACCCTGTAATTCTATATACTCACCATCTCCCGTTAATACAATATTCATATCAACACTTGCCGAAACATCCTCTTCATAGCACAGATCCAGTACAGACACACCATCTACTACACCAACACTCACAGCCGCCACGCTCCCCAGAAGAGGTTCACCTGTAAGTTCATTATTGTTTCTCAGCCAGTTGATAGCATCAACCAATGCAACGTATGCACCCGTAATAGATGCTACCCGTGTACCACCGTCAGCCTGAATCACATCACAATCTATCCATATTGTCCTTTCACCAATTGCAGACAAATCTACTACGGCACGCATAGACCGTCCTATCAGCCTTTGGATTTCATGTGTACGTCCACCTACCTTGCCGCGTGAAGATTCCCTTGAAACTCTTTTAGGCGTAGAACCGGGCAATAATGAATATTCCGCCGTAACCCATCCCTGACCTGTATTTCTTTTATGAGGAGGCACTCCTTCGTCTACTGAAGCCGTACATATCACCCTGGTATCACCGACTTGTATAAGCACAGAACCATGTGCGAATTTCGTATAATTTCTTTCTATCAGTACCGGACGCATTTCATCCGGTTTTCTTCCGTCTTTTCGCATTATAGACCTCTATAGAAAATCTCATTATTCCTGCTTACAAATAAGAAGCTTTAGCAACGCCTTCTGGACGTGCAGCCTGTTTTCAGCCTGATCGTAAACTATGGAATTCTGACCATCAATAACATCATCAGTAATTTCCTCGCCACGATGAGCCGGCAGACAATGCATCACAAGAACGTCACTCTTTGCATGAGACATCAAATCACTATTAACCTGAAAACCTTTAAAATGATTACATTTTGTCTCGGCCTCTCCTTCTTCTCCCATACTGATCCACGTATCGGTATAGATAACGTCTGCATCTTTAACCGCCTCTTTTGGATCTCTAATCAGTTCAATGCATTTATTGTTGCCTTTTGTTGTCTCAGTAGCATCTTTCAAAAACTCTGCTGTCAATTCATAATTCTCAGGTGAAGCAGCCGTATACGAAACCTTGAGTTTTGCACATAAAAATGCTAATGACCGGGCAACATTATTTCCATCACCAATATACGCTATTTTAATATTGTCAAAACTCCCTTTCTTCTCTCTTATGGTGTATAAATCCGTAAGGGCCTGACATGGGTGTGTATAGTCAGAGAGTGCATTGACTACAGGAACGGAGGAGCAGTCAGCAAGCTCAACAACCGTTTCATGGTCATAAGTTCTAATGGTAATACAATCGACATATCTCGACAAAACTTTAGCAACGTCCTTTATAGATTCGCGCTCACCAAGGTTTATATCATGCTTGGTCAGATAAATTGCATGCCCCCCCATCTGCGTCATCGCAACTTCAAAGGAAACCCTTGTCCGCATAGAACTTTTCTCAAAGATCATAGCCAGAGTTTTACCTGCAAGACAATGATCAACCCCACCTTTCTGAAGAGAAGCCTTCATCTCGGCCGTTAACGTAAACAGTTCATTAACCTGTCTTCAAGCTTGAGATCAGAGATTGAAACCAGATTTTCACACTGCATAATTTTTCCTGTAATTAATTAGTTATTAATTAAACGGATTTTAAGATATCCTTTAAGATTTCCAAACCCTCATCAATATGTTCCTGTTTCACATTAAGCTGAGGCATGATCCTTATTACTGTATCATGAGTACAGTTCAACAGCAGCCCGGCATCCATACACTTTTTAACAGTCTCGGTTGCAGGGATCTTAAGTTCGATGCCTATCATCAATCCTATACCTCTCACTTCTTTAATAACATCAAGTTCTTTAGCCATGTTTCCCAATTGGTCAAAAATATAATCACCCATCTTAGCCGCTTTGTCCAATAAACCCTCTGCCCCGATTGTTTCAAATACAGCCGCTGATGCGGCACAGGCAAGGGGATTACCTCCGAATGTAGAAGCATGACTGCCCGGCACAAGGCTTTTAGCGATTTCTTTAGTCGCTTCCATAGCACCAACGGCTGTACCATTTCCGAGTGCTTTAGCAAGCGTCATAATATCGGGCGTTATATCATAATGTTGATATGCGAAATACTTACCTGTCCTTCCCATCCCGCACTGCACTTCATCAAGAATCAGGAGAATGTCATTGACATCACAAATCTTTCTTAATCCTTTCATGTAATCTTTGCCGGCTACATTAATTCCGCCCTCTCCCTGAATAGTTTCAAGCATTATGCCGCATGTTTTATCATCCACAGCATCTTCTACTTCATCAAGATTATTAAATGAAACATACGAAAAGCCTTCGACAAGTGGAGCAAAACCTTTATGATACTTTGGTTGTGCTGTAGCCGTTACGGTCGCCATGGTTCTTCCATGAAAGGAATCCTTCATCGTAATAATCTTATATTTTCCTTTCGGAGAACTGTGAATCCTCGCAAGTTTTATGGCCGCCTCATTCGCTTCCGCCCACTGTTACAAAAAAAACATTGACCGTTAAATGAGTTTTCAGAAATATACTTTGCAAGGCGTCCCTGCGGCTCAGAATAGAAAATATTAGGCACATGCACCAGCGTTGCCGCCTGCTCCTGTGTCGCCTTCGTCACATCAGGATGACAATGTCCCAGCGAACTGACTGCCCACCCGGAGAAAAGGTCCAGGTATCGTTTTCCGTCTTCATCCCACACATACACCCCTTCACCCTTAACAAGTACAATAGGGTGACGAGGGTAATTTGGAATTACGTAATTATCATAGTCTTCAATTATTTTACTTTTCTTCATATCTAAATTCCCATATGCGGATTCCCTGCGACGTGAGAAAACTGAAAAAATGGAAGGGTTTAATTTTGTGTGCTCTTTTTGAAGTGGGTGGATATCAAAAAGACCAACTCTTAAAACACCTAATGATCTAAACTATGATCTGGGTCCCAATCCCCTTGTCAGTAAATATCTCCAGCAACAGGGAATGTGGTATATTACCGTCAATAATATGGGCTTTTCTCACACCCTCCCTCAATGCTGAAATACAGGCTTTTGCCTTCGGGAGCATGCCACCTCTTATTATCTCGCTTTCTATCAGCTTATTTACCTCATCCTCATGTAACGTAGACATAAATGACTCCGGATCGGACGGGTCAGTTGATATACCATGAGTATTTGAAATAAATACTAATTTTTCTGCCTTTAAGGAGCCAGCAACAAAGGAGGCTACATTATCCGCATTTACATTAAAATTCACCTCTCCAGCCCCTTCGGCAATCGGTGGCACAATTGGGATATTATCACCTTCACATAAATTATTAAATCTTTCATGCTCTATCCCCGTAAGTTCTCCCACATAACCAAGATCATTTGCCTCTGTCTTGTCCTCACCTTCGCATACAAATTTTCTGGCCTTGATCGGACTCTTTTCCCTGTCCCACACACAAACGCCTTTTGCTCCCATTTCGTCTATTTGATTTATAATTAATTTGCCAATCTGATTTACGAGAACATCAATTGCGATCTTCAGCGTCTCTTCGTCAGTTACACGATATCCATGTATAAAAAGAGGCTTTTTCCCCCTCTTCTCCATCTCACTGCTTATATGCGGACCACCACCATATACTATCACGGGCATCATACCGATAGTCTTCATAAAAACCACATCCTGAAGTATGCTTTGAAAGGTTTTAATATTGACCATAGCACTACCACCAAACTTTACTACAACCACTTTACCCTTAAATGATTGTATATATGGTAGTGCCTCTATCAATGCCCTCGATTTTCGAATTGCCTCTTCCATTGATATATCCCTTGTGTATCCTCTTGTCAATTTTTCAGCAACAACTTCAGAAGGAAAAATTCCCTCATACAGAATATCTGAAATTTCGTCTTTTTTTTGAATTTTTTGCTTGTTACCTGCAAACTCATATTTCTCTTAATGGCTTAATATATAATAAATTACAACAATCTGGAAATTATAGCTTCTAGTATATATCTGTCAAGGCTAAATCACCGATTTGCTTCTATGACAATGACATATTGCGATTGCGAGAGCATCAGAGGCATCATACTTTTTCGGCACCTCGGATAAGACCAGAATAACCTTCACCATTTCACCTACCTGTCCTTTTTTTGGCACTGCCCACGCCAACTACTGCCCTCTTAACTACGGTAGGTGCATATTCAGCCATCGGGATATCTGCCGAAGCCGCACACAGGATGGCTATGCCTTTGGCCTCACCAACCTTAATTACAGATTTTACACTTTTTCCATAAAACACTTCTTCTAATGCGATATAGTCAGGTTTATACTCTTCTATAACTTTATTTAATCCATCGAAAATCAATTTAAGCCTGTCCGGAAATGAATCCTTCCTCTTGCCTTCAATTGTACCATGAGTTACATGAGACAACTTGCCATTGATATCATCAACAACTCCATAACCGGTTACCATTGTACCGGGATCTATTCCTAAAACTCGCATAATAATAGCAAACGAAAAAACGCATTCTTAAAATAAATACTTCCCGGCACCCATTAAAAACAAACCCAACATCAGACTGGCCAGGTTAAAATATTTTCTAGGATTGTGTTGATGGACAAATGGCAGGAGATCACTGATGGCAATATATAAAAAGGTTCCTGCTGATATCCCAATTGCCCAGGCCAGAGTGTTCTTATGCAGATTACTCAAAACAAAGAAGGTAATAACCGCTCCTATAGGTGTGGTTAACGCAAAGATTATGACGAGTTTAATAATCTTCGCTCTTTTATATCCCCCTTGAATAAGAATACCGGTGAGGGAGAGGGCAGAAGGAAACTTGTGGATTACAATCGCAAGAAATATCATCAATCCAATATCCTTTACCATGAAACCGGCTCCCATTGACAGGCCATCTATTAAACTGTGAAATGTTATTCCCAGAAAGGCCGATACCCCTATTGTATGAAAGTCACAAACATCCTCTTCGCAGGAATGCACCATTATGAATTTTTCCATTATGTAAATAATAAAAAACCCAATCATTATGGGTATTCCAACATTACCTCCCAGAGACGGTGTGATTGCCGGCAGCATGTGAAAAAAACAAGTCCCAAACAAGACACCTGCACCAAAACTGATTATCAACCTGAAACTATCTTTGGACCAGCTTTTTACCAATGGAAGCAGGCCGCCTATAGCGGAAATTGCAAATATAATTAACAGGTACCATAAAAACGTTGTCATATTATTTTCCATTTGAAACAAAGGCCGGCATAGACGGCAATCTGTTCAATCCTGGAAAAGGCTGAAATAATATTTTTCAATTATAAATAAAAAACACATTTTACACCAAAAGTCAATATTTTAAGAACAATCAAAAATATACCTTCAACTAACCCTGACCTTTTGGTATACTTCTACAACCTTTTTTACAAGATTTGTTGTTTTTTTATCTTAATCCTGTAAATACTGTCCAAAATGATATGACTACACCAAGGCTCACCATAGACCTGTGCGGGATAAAATTAGCAAACCCAACTGTTCTGCCATCCGGATTTTTAGGTACCTCCAAATCTCTGCTGAAACGGGTTGCTGATAATGGTGCCGGTGCGGCTACCATAAAGTCGGTCAGTTTTGAAGCAAGAGAAGGACACAAAAACCCGACCGTTATCCCTTTTGAAGCAGGATTATTGAATGCAGTCGGGTACTCAAATCCAGGTGCGGATGAGACAGCCAGGGAGTTTGCAAACATAAAAGACGTCTCAATACCAGTAATAGCAAGCATTATAGGCACGGAGGCGGAAGACTTCGTACGTGTTGTGGATAAGTTGTCAGCAAACGCTTTCTCTGCTATAGAGCTCCCACTCTCATGCCCTCACACACCCGGATTCGGCCTACTGGCCGGGCAGGGAACGCCGGAAAGCACAAATAAATTGTCTCAGCAGTCAGGAAGGCCACCAAACTGCCAATTTTTCTAAAACTATCACCTAACATACCTGAAATAGGGAAGTTAGCAAAGGCAGCCGAGGATGCAGGCGCCAATGCCATAACGGCCGTTAACACATTGGGCCCGGGGATGATTATAAACATAGAGGCACGTAACCCTGTACTAGCCTACAGGGTTGGAGGGGTCTCAGGACAAGCCCTGAGGCCGATTGCAACCCGATGTGTATATGATATCTACGAAGCTGTTAAAATACCCATAATTGGTACAGGCGGGATATCTACTGGCCGCCACGCCATAGAGATGATCATGGCCGGCGCAACTGCTATCGGGGTTGGTACCGGAATATACGAAAGGGGAATAGACATCTTCCGGAAGATATGCCGGGAAATGGAGGCATGGATGTCTGAAAACAATTTTAACACTGTCGACGAAATGATAGGAATTGCCCATGAGTGAAACTCCTACTTACGATCAACCGGTAATGATGAAGATCGACAAGATCATCAACGAATCTGGCGACACAAAGTCCTTTATGTTCAGGCACAATCTCGATTACAAACCCGGTCAATTCATAATGGTCTGGCTGCCCGGTGTAGATGAGAAACCGTTTGCCGTATCATATTCCGGTGACGATTTCTTCGGAATAACAGTGTTTGAGAGAGGTAAATTTACAAAGGAGATGCACAGCATGGGTGTGGGAGAACAGCTGGGAATAAGAGGTCCGTTCGGGCATGGATTCAGCTTCTCCAATAATATTAAGGACGGCAGCGGAAACGCATGTGTAATCGGAGGCGGATGCGGAATGGCGTCACTGTCCGTACTTATTGAAAATTTACCGGACAACAATACTACAATACTCTCGGGAGCAACTACAAAGGGAACGCTGTTATTTAAAAACCGGTATAAGGACATAACGATCTTTACTGACGATGGGAGTGAAGGCATTAAGGGATATCCAACTGACTACCTTGAAGACCTGCACAGGAAAAATGGTTACAGCATTATATACACCTGCGGTCCTGAGATAATGATGTCCAAAGTATACGAATTCTGCAAGAAACATAATATACAATGCGAAGCATCACTGGAGAGATACATGAAATGCGGAATAGGTATTTGCGGGCAATGCGTCTGCGACGGACAGATGGTGTGCAAGGACGGACCGGTGTTTGACTCACAGGCGCTTGATAATATGAGTGACTTTGGTTCATACTCACTGCTAAAGAGTGGGCAGAGGGTTTCGCTCAAGGAGTATGGTGATTGGAGAAGCTGTTAAGAATTTACCGCAAAGACGCAAAGAGCGCAAAGGAAGAAATAGATTACGAAAGACAAATGACTACTGACTAATGACCATTGACTAGTAACATTATATTTTGAAAAGGATTGTTTAGTATGGAGACTCCAAAGTTTTCTACAGTTTTTAATTATTACAATAATTTCCCTTGCGCTACTGATCCCCGGTGTCACTCAGCCCATGCTTACCCTGACCGGGACGATTGATAAAGCAAAGATGACTGAGACGGGAATAGACATTATTGTCGATACCATGGTTGATAAGTCGATGGAGAGAGGTACAGGGAAATCAGAAGACGACGAAAGAGGTAAAGCCAAGCGAATGATAGGTATGATTACCGGAATGTTAGGGCTGAATAATATCAAAGGAGAGATTGAGGCCTACAGTAAGACAAGAAGTATAAAGGGGACAGTCAAAGAGCTTTTCCGTTCAGGTAACGGTGTTGTCGGCTTCCTGGTTATGCTTTTCAGTATAGTAATTCCGGTTACAAAGATCCTTCTGATGTTGTTGGGTGCTTATTTTCGTCGACTCGAAGCATAGCAGGAAAGCATTCCTGATAAGCAATGTGATAAGCAAGTGGTCAATGGCTGACGTATTCGTAATAGCCATTATTGTTGTCATTTATTGGCGGCCGAATGCCTCCAATATGGAGGGTTATTGAATCTGGAGCCGA
>CAXGMX010000007.1:0-22579 GCA_964010955.1 uncultured bacterium | reverse complement strand
GATTAATAGAAAAAAGGAATGTAAAAGAATAGCAGCAGAATAATATCGCAATCGAAGTTAAAGATCTAAGGAAAGAATTCAAAGTAAGCTCATCCGGTAAAGGTTTCTTAGGTAAACTTCAGGCGCTTTTTCATAGAAGACACAAGGTCATAACGGCAGTGAATGATATTGACTTTAAGATAAGTCGTGGGGAATTTGTAGGATATGTTGGTGAAAATGGCGCCGGCAAATCGACTACCATAAAGATGCTGACGGGGATACTTGTGCCAACCTCCGGAACGGCAGAGGTAAATGGAATTGTCCCTTATAAGGACCGAAAAAAGAACGCAGCGAAGATTGGTGTGGTATTTGGACAGAGAACACAGCTTTGGTGGGATCTTCCTGTTCGTGAGTCATTCGATTTGCTGAGGGTAATATTCCGTGTGTCCGGATCGGACTTTGATCGTCAAATGGCAAAGCTGGAAAAGGCGCTGGGCCTCAGGCCTCTTCTGGAGATGCCGGTAAGAAAGCTGTCTTTAGGCCAGAGGATGAGATGTGATATTGCTGCGTCTCTTATTCACAACCCTCCAGTACTCTTTCTGGACGAGCCTACAATCGGCCTGGATGTGCTGGCAAAACAATCTGTAAGAAATTTCCTCTCGGAAATTAACAGAACAGAGGGAACTACCATTATTCTTACTACTCATGACATGAACGATATTGAACAACTTTGCAAACGCCTTATCATACTTGAAGAGGGAAAGATTATATTTGACGGTGAAACCGAGTTTTTGAAACAAAAGTTTGTCCATGAGAAAGTAATAGAGGTAGAATTCTACGAAGATGATTGTGTTATGCAGGGAATACCCGGAGTCACTGTTGTGCGGGAGCAGGGGTGTAAGAAATGGCTGACGTTTGATAGCGACAGTTCAGGTATTGGAGAGGTTATAGGCACCATTGCTTCTCATTATAAGATAAAGGATATATCCGTAAAAGAGCCATCGGTAGAAAGTATTATCAGAAACATTTATGATAATCGTATAAAATTGTCGACGCCTTCGAGCAAATCATTTACTGAATGAGATGAATCCAGAACTTTTCTTTAAATTCGTATCTATATCTTTCCAGAAGCAGGTTACGTATAGATTTGATTGCTTCGTTGGCATAGTGAATGGTTTTCTATATGTGTTTATTTTTACTTCCCTGTGGAAAGCATTGTATTCACAGTTCGATACTACGGTGCATAATGGTTTTACATTAACTGCCATTATAACTTATGCTGTCCTGGTAATGGCAATGAGGATATCCTTTACGGTGGATGATTCCATTATCTACAGGAAGGTTATGGATGGTTCTATCGCAATGGAGCTTATAAGGCCGACATCATTTTTCTTTATGAACCTTGCGGAGAATGTCGGTCATTCCCTCTTTCACATAATGGCCAGGACTTTTCCTATCGTCATAATATCCATTTTCCTTTTTGATATCTCTATTCCGTTTGAACCTGTAAGATTATTAGCGTTTCTTTTCTCATTTATTGCCGGATATATATTAATCTCCATGCTTAACTTCGCTGCGGGGTTGCTTGCTTTCTGGTTCGTAGAAATTTTTCCGTTCATGCTCTTTAAATATGCATTGTTTACCTTTTTTTCCGGAGGAATAGTGCCTATAGATTTCTTCCCGGAATTCTTGAAACCATTGGTTAATGTTCTTCCGTTTCAGTATATGCTTTATTTTCCGACTGTTATCCTGACAGGACGGGTTCCGATGGCAGAAGTTCCTTCAATAATAATCTCACAATTAATGTGGATACTGATAATGGGCGTTATTTGTAGTCTTATGTGGAGTGCCGGTAAGAAAAAATTGGTTATACAGGGAGGATAAATGGAGACAATCAGGATTTACCTTACACTGTTTGCAACATCCATCAAAGCAAGGATGGAGTATAAGGCAAGTTTTCTGTTCTATATATTTGCAATAATGACTTTTTATATCGGACAGATTGGTTTACTTTTTGTACTCCTGAACCGCTTTCATCAAATAAAGGGATGGACGATGGGTGAAATGGTTTTCTTATACTCCCTACATGCATTTGCATACGGGCTTACAAATCTGATTTTCTCCCAACTGATTAATTTCGACAAGATGGTTGTGGACGGCGAGTTTGACAGAGTATTGGTAAGGCCGCTCAGTCCATTAGGGCAGGTTATCTTTTCTAAATTTGAGGTGTCGACGGCTGCACATCTTATAATCGGTTTCACTGCCCTGTATTTTGGTACACACCTTGCCGGTATAGAGTGGACGCTTAGAAAGATTCTGCTGTTTCCTGTAATTGTTGGTGGAGGAGTTTTAATTGCCGGCGGCATACGCCTGATGGTGACTGCAGTCGCTTTCTGGACATTAAGAAACCGGTCTCTGGTTCATACTGTAATATTTTCAAGCAAAGAGTTTATTAACTATCCGGTAAATATTTATAACATGGGGATGCAGTTTTTCTTGACATTTATTTTCCCGATAGCATTTATCAACTTTTACCCGGCGCATTTCTTTTTAGATCGTTCTGGAGAGGGTCTCCTGCACCCGGCATTAGAAATGGGAACTCCAATTGCAGGCATTATTGTGTTTATTGTATCAGCCTTCACATGGAAAGTGGGCGTTAACCATTACCAGAGTACGGGTTCCTGAGAACTATTCCGGAAGAAATATATGTTTGTAGTTTAATACAAATAAATGTATGGTTTCCAATGTCAATAATAATGACTAAAAGTGGGGAGAAATAGTTGTGAGAATATTAGATGAAAAATTCAGGAAAAATATAATAGGAGATATCTTTCAATGCGCACTTGCACCTATATCAGTTTTCATTGTGATGATGGTGCTTGATGTCGTGACGAAAGCCGTCATAATTGCTGCTTTGGGATTAAGTACCTTTATAGCATTCACAATGCCTAAGGCAGAGGTATCAAAGCCGAGGATTATGATAGGTGGGTATATAGTCGGTATAGTTGCGGGTTGTCTATGTCACTATTTATCTTTATGGTCATTAATGACTTGGGTACCCTTTATCCATGAATCCCCACACGTAGTGTTTGGTGCAATGGCTGTAGGATTGGCGATATTTGTGATGGTAATTACGGGTACAGCGCATCCTCCCGCTGCAGGTTTAGCATTGGGACTCATTCTTAATGAGTGGAGCCCCTTGACGATTGTTGTTGTTTTTGCCGGGATTATTTCATTGTCGGTTATAAAGACCGTACTTAAGCCGGTATTGAAAAATTTACTGTAAATTACATTTTATAGAGAGTGTGGTTTAAGGATTGTACGGAAATCAATTGACAAGAGGATTACAAAGAGTAGAATCAAACACTTATTAAAGTAAATTACAGTAGTCTTAATTTTTTAGAAAGGATGGAGAAATGGCGACAGCCAAAGCACGCCATATACTGGTATCCAGTCAGGAGGAGTGTGAAAAGTTAAAAGAGCAAATTGACAATGGGACAGACTTTGCTGATGTAGCAAAGGAGCACTCAACATGTCCTTCGGGTCAGCAGGGAGGAGCTTTAGGAGAGTTCAGTCCCGGACAAATGGTGAGTGAATTTGATCAGGTAGTTTTCAATGAGGAAGTTGGAAAGGTGCATGGTCCTGTAAAAACCGATTTCGGATATCACCTTATAGAGATTACTGATCGTACGGAATAAGCGGGTTACCGGCACGCAGGAACAAACATTAAGGATCTAAAAAGAACCGCCATTAACAGGCCATTATCGCATAATACGTGTGTTGGTTATACGGTAATGTTTACATGATCAATACACAAGGCTTATAGGAGCAGAAATGAATATATATGTAGGAAACCTTTCTTATGAGATTACGGATGATGAAGTTAAGGATCTTTTTTCACCACATGGCGAAATATCAAGTGTATCAATCATAAAAGACAAACATTCCGGGCAATCAAAAGGGTTTGGTTTTATAGAAATGCCAAATCAAGCTGAGGCTGAAGAAGCTATAAAGGCCTTGAATGAAAGTGAACTAAAAGGCAGAAATATTAAGGTCAATCAAGCACGTCCCAAAGAAGAGCGTCCAAAGCGCAGGACAGGATATTAATATCCAATCAGAGGCGACATAGTGTCGTAGAAGTACGGCGCTATGTCAGGCCAGGCATAAATATTTTAATCACCAATGTTAACCGTATCTACCCGCACACTCAATATCCTGGCCGCCCTGGTATGGCATGTTGGTGGCATAGTATTGCTAATAAAGGGAAGCACTCTACTGCTTGAAGCGCATATTCTGAGATCGGAGATGTACTGGATCTGGATTGCCATTGTTGCCGGACCGTGTTTTGGCAGTTTAAAAGGGAAATTTATTTTCAGTAAAAGCTGCCAGAATAATCTAGCCAGAATACGTTCCCTTGATCAGCCAAAGGTCTGGCAAATCTTCAGACCCTGGTTCTTTGTGTTCTTAGCCGCCATGATTGCGACTGGTGCGACCCTGTCCAGCCTGGCACACGGCAACTACTACTTCCTGATAGGCGTGGCTATATTGGATTTCAGTATTGCTATCGCCCTGCTATGGAGCAGTAATATCTTCTGGAAACAAAAAGCATTTGTAAAATAATATCCACATTTAGCTTAAAGCCAAATCAAAGCCGATATCCATCTCATCTTTTATCTTCAAAGTGCCCATCATAGCCTTGAAAGGTTTTATTTTATAATCTGTCTGGATTATGGTAAATCTTCCTTTTAAACCACCACCGCTGGTATCTATATCAAAATCTACAGTTTTAGTAACACCGTGCAAACTTAATTCTCCGCTTATGTGATAGCCGCCTTCTTTTTCCTGAATGGATTTAGAGCTGAAATTGGCAGTAGGATATTTGTCCGGATGCAAAACCTTCTTGGCCATATCTGCTTCAATGTCTGCGATATCCTTTTCTTTTAAAGTGTCCGGTTGACGTTCTCCATTCTTCATAGCACAAACTACCTTTAGAGAATTTGCCTGTATCTCCAGTCCCAGACTTCCGGAAGTAAAACCGTCCTCAGGCACGTCTATATTAACCGTGAAATCAGTCACATCAATCAATAAATCGTGTGCTAATTTACTAAGCAGACCTGACTTAAAAGTATAGGCAGACACTTTCCCTGAATTGCCATTTAAACTATACGTACCAGCTTTTAAAGACATAATATTTCCTCCTTAGTTTCTTTTTTTCAAAATAAAAAAGTATAGATATAGGATTTATTAATTATATGTTTATTTGTAATATAATCTTAATATGACACACATATGACAGAATGTCAAATGTAATATTGCCACTGAAAATTATTGAAGACACAATGTCAAAAGGTATAGTTTGCCATGGGACGACATTATAACCTGCATAATGAAATAAAGTACTTCAGAAATAGAATCAGAAGTTGTAAATAAAAACTCTGGAAAAGACTTTTGGAATATATAATATATGCATAGTCTCTGATTTCTTATGCATAACAAATTCTATTTAGGAGATAAAATGAGGACGTCTTCAGATAAATGTTATACTTCTGGTTGGGTCCGGGCTGCCATAGGGAGTAGAAGGGAATTAAATGATTAGGGCATCCATCGATTTAGGAACGAATACCTGTCTTTTGCTTCTGGCGGAGGTTGAGTCGGGACAGATTAAGAAGGTGTTAGGTGATTATGCGAGGATTATTCGTCTGGGAGAAGGTGTGGATAAGACACGAAGCCTTCAGCCTGAGGCAATAGGGCGAACACTTATGTGCTTAGCCGAATATAAGAGTATAATCTCTGAAGCTGGAATATCACCTGGTGATGTGATATGCGTGGCAACAAGTCATGCAAGGGATGCTTCGAACGGGGAAGCTTTTTTTGATAAGGCAGAGGCAGAGTGTGGCTTCAGGTTTAAAGTTCTTTCCGGGAACGATGAGGCCCGCCTGAGTTTTATAGGTTCTCTGCTTCCCGGTATGGATCCATCTCACTATGCTGTGGTAGATGTAGGGGGAGGAAGTACCGAGTTTGTGACGGCAAAAGAGGATCGAAGTGTGGATTTAGGGTCTGTACGTTTTACGGAAAGATATCTGGGATCAGATCCCGTAACTGATGAAGAATTTATAAAATGTCTTGATAAAATAGATAATAAGCTGGAAGAACTTGCGGGCTGGCGTAGTTCTACTCCGGTAGATATGCAAATGCTTGCCGTAGCCGGTACTGCAACTACACTCGCTTCGTGGCATCTGGAGCAAGAGACGTTTAATGCTGCCGAAGTAGAAAAAGTGCAGTTGTCTGAGGAAAATTTGCAACAAATGGTTGAAGACCTGAAGGCAATGACCGTCGCTGAAAGGCGTGAGCAGGTAGGCATCGAACCAAAACGTGCGGATGTCTTACTGGCAGGGGCGATGATTATGTGGAGAACAATGGGAAAATTGAGATTTCCAATCTGCAGTATAAGCTCAAGGGGCTTGAGGTATGGGGTGCTGATGGATTTAAGAATTTAGGAATTGTACAATACCTTAATCTCTTCCCGCAGTATTTTTTTCTCCAGCTAAAACAAATCTGCCGTAAACAATATCTCAACTGTATTATCGGCTGAACGCTTTCCAGTTTCTTTCAGTGAAACAAGTTCATTTCTGCATATTTTCATTTGGTTGCGGAGCAAGTGGTTACCAGGTCTGTGGGCGAGGCATTTTTCCAGGTGCGTTATGGCTGTGTTCAGGTGGGTTATTTTTCGTTTACCATTGAAATGCGGTTGATTATCTGGATGTGTTCTGTGGCTTTACTGCAATGGTTTAAGAATTCTTTCTTGAGTTCTGCCTTAGTACTTTTCTTGTGTTTTGCCTTTCTCTGCTCTGCACTTGAAGTCTTCTTCTTAATTATTTTCTTATGAAAAAGAGGAATTGGTTTTTCCATATTTAATTAATTAGGCATTCGTCGCTTTTTGCCACTACGTAGGGGCGTATGGCAATACGTCCTTACATTATTTGTATCCCTTTTTAAGCAGTTTCATCATAGGTGCATAGTTCCATTCGGTTTGACTCTTTAAAGCCAAATTCTTGATCATCGTATAATATTTCTCGTATATATCCTGTAAGGTTTCTTTGTGATCAGGGTTGCAGAAGAAGACCTGGCATCCAAGTGCCCTGTGTTCTCTCTATTGTGCACTTGTTGTCTATAAGAAAAGAGCATGTCCCCTGGTCAGGGTCTAAAGGCGGCACGTCTACGTTTTCCTGGATGTATTTTGTTTCAATAGTTGACGCGTATAAAACATGGTTAAATTCATCAAAATGACAACAGGTTCCACAGGTATTGTACCCTGGATCGAGACTCGCAAGCTCTGCTTCGAGTTCATTGTATATTTCAACTATTTTCGGGTTGTTTTCAGGATGATGGTTCATCGCTTGTGCTATTATAATATAAATTGTTTCAATAGTACAAAAAGAAATTTATCTTGAAAACATTCTGCCTCAGTGGTAGCCTTTTGTAAATATATTGTTCAACCAAGGTATTCATTGGAGAATCTGTTGATGGATGAAAAACGATATTTCAGCCGTATCAATTATACTGCCCGGACTCAAATAGAGTTCAATGACAATATTTATGAAGATGATCTGTTAGATTTGTCTTTGAGGGGAACTTTTGCAAATATTTAAGGTACTTTTGTGAAAGCGATGAAATTGCATGCAAAAGATGCGTGCTCCTCCTGTCAATTAACGCAATAGTGTTAATTTAATACTTGTTTACACAAAGATGAATATAGAAAAATTAAGTATTTCTTAGTAGGTATTTTTGGTTCTTTTATTATCAGGTTTTTGTTTAGTACAATGAGTATTAAAGAAATTCCGGATGGTTATTCGCAAAACCTCGAGCGTCAGGGTAAACATGCGATATACGCGTTCTGGCATGCACATATGCTGCTTCCGGCTTACGTAGGCAGACAACGTAATGTAAAGGTCTTGATAAGCCAGCATCGTGATGGTGAATATATTGCACAGATTGTTCAGAAGCTGGGTTATAGTGTTGCCAGGGGGTCTACAACCAGGGGAGGTGCAAAGGCGTTGCTAAAAATGATAAAGAAGATAAAAGAAGAATCGATATCTTTGGCAATAACGCCCGATGGCCCGAAAGGCCCCAGATTTATTGTTCAATCAGGAGCAATACTATTAGGGCAGAAGACGCAATATCCCATCATTCCGGTAATGATATATCTGGCAAAGTATTGGGAACTTCCAAGCTGGGACAGATTTTGCATACCCAAACCTTTTTCTAAAGCGAGAATCTTCTATGGAGATCCTATTATGGTACCGCCTAAACTGGAAAAGTCTGATGTGGAGGAGTACCGGGTATCATTGGAGAGGGCGCTTGTTAAACTGGGGGAATGAGGCAGAACGTATGGTTGATGACATGTAAAATCTCTCTGTCTTTCCTATTTAATAAAGGGGGAATTAGGAAGAGTATATTATATATTAAAAAGCCGCATGATGTCATTCCTGGTAGCATAGATCATAAGGGATATTATAAATGCAAAACCGATGTAGTTCGCAATTGCCATTGTTTTCTCACTTATGGGAGAACCCTTGATCTTTTCAATGCCAAGAAACAAAAGATGTCCACCATCCAGCACAGGGACTGGTAATATGTTTATCACTGCCAGGTTAATACTGATGATAGCCATGAAATACATGAGCTTACCAATCCCGGATTTGGCAGATTCATAAGAGGCTTGGGCTATAAGTACAGGACCCCCTAAGGCCTTTGTTGATAATTTCTTAGAAACAAAACCCTGTATGGTCATATAAATCCTTTTGATATTCACAACCGTTTTATGCGTACCTACAACACATGATTTTGCTAAGCCATATTTTCGTATTATCTTCTTTTCTTTGAATTTAATTCCCATCGAACCTTGTGCATTCTTTTCATTTTTCTTGGGTATGATTGTCTTGGTGAACGTTTCATAATTATGTATCCATGAAATCTCAAATTCATTGCCCTGGCTGGCTGTAACTAATGTTAAGAGTTGATTCCATTCTGTAACATTCTCCCCGTCTATTGATGTGATAGTATCACCGGGTTCTATACCAATTTCCCTGGCGGGGAAACCTTCGACTGTTGAATCTACAATCAATCCGTAGTGAGGAAAGATACCTTCTGAGAATTCCTTGACTGTTTCTTCCCCGTATTTTGTTAATTTTATATATTTTGTGCCATTACCTCTTGCAACCTGTAAAGTGACTATTCCATTCGGTGATTCTTTTATTGTATTAATTAATCCAGTAAAGCCTTCAACATCCTGAAAGTTTACTTTAACTATCTCATCCCCTTTTTGCAGCCCCAGTGAATATGCCAGGCTATCCTTCTTTACGCCATCAAGCTTTGTTGTAGCACATGAAAGCCCTATCATCCATCGAGCAACAACAGATGGTGTAACCTTTACATCGATTTTTCATCATCGCGTAATACTGTAATATTAAGTTCTTTACCTGGGCTTGCCAGTTCTATTTCTCTAAAATCATTTTCTGTAATGATTTTTTACCGTTAACCTCCAGTATTCTATCTTTGACGTGCAAGGCTGAACTTTGTACAGGCGCATCTGAGTTCTTAATGGCAAAAATCTTGTGTACTTCCAGTGTAGTTGCCGGTGCGATTCCAATGCGTTGAATACCAACTGTAGAGTCATATCTTGGCACAACATTTACATCGAATATTTCGTTGTCTCTTTCGATCTCCATGTTAATGCCTTCAGGGGAGCCATTAAGTGCGACGGAAATGAAGACATCTTCAAAATCAGGATCGGAGACGTTATTAATCTTGACAATTTTGTCGCCCGGTCTTATACCGGCCTCCCAGGCAGGCCATCCCGGCATTGTGCGTCCTATTTCCGGAGTAACGAAAGGGACTCCGACCCTGAAAGCAATAATAAATGCAACGAACGCTAAGAGCGTATTACAAGCGACACCTGCTATGAGTACTGCAGCACGTTGCCATGGCTTTTTAGACATAAACTCCCACTCTTCACCCGTGTTCGAATCTTCTCTTTGCTCTCCTGCGAGCTTTACGTAACCACCTAATGGGATGAGTGAAATTCTGTAATCTGTTTCGCCTATTTGCTTACTGATGATTGCCGGGCCAAATCCAAGTGAGAATGCGTATACTCTTACACCAATCTTCTTGGCCACTAAAAAGTGTCCAAGCTCATGAATAAAAATAAGTAAACCTATACCAATTATTACTAGAACAATATTAGATGACATTCCTATGAAAGGCATTTTTTAGTCTCCTTACGTGCGTATTCGTCCGCGTTCATGATATCCTGCAAAGTGGGATCCTTTATAAAATTGTGCTCTTTCATAACGTGTTCCACTGTTTTTGTGATATCTGTAAATTTAATTTTTCTATCTAGAAAAGCCTGGACAGCTACTTCATTTGCCGCGTTAAGCGTAGCTCCCATGGTACCTCCTTTTTCAACTACCTCGTATCCTAATCTTAATGCCGGGAACTTGTCCATATCAGGTTTCTGAAAGTTAAGACTGCCCAGCTTTGCCAGGTCAAGAGATTCAACATTACCATTTTCTCTGTGAGGGTATGTCAGCGCAAATTGGATAGGCACCTTCATATCAGGTAATCCCATTTGAGCAATGACAGAGCCGTCACAGAACTCTACAAGCGAATGGATTATTGACTCCGGATGTATGATCACCTCAATCTGAGTTGAGTTCAGTCCAAAGAGCCATTTTGCTTCAATTACTTCAAGCGCTTTATTCATCAATGTTGCAGAGTCTATAGTAATTTTTTGTCCCATTTTCCATGTTGGGTGATTGAGAGCTTCTTCTTTTGTTACTTCTGACAGCTTCTCTTTCGGAAGATTATAAAACGGACCTCCTGAGGCCGTAATTATAATCTTTTTATCTCATCACGGTGTCCTGCTCTTAATGCCTGCAGTATTGCGCTATGTTCACTATCGACGGGGATAATGGTTGCGTCATTTTCCTTCGCCATTGAAACAACCAACCCGCCGGCCATGACTAATGCTTCCTTGTTTGCCAGGGCGAGTGTTTTTCCGCTCTTGACGACCTCGACTGCCGCAGGGAGTCCTGCTCCACCAACTATAGCAGAAATAACTATATCCACATCGGCCTTTGAAACCATTTCCCTTACGCTGTCTGCACCTGTATGGATTTGTACCGAGTTATCTGAAAGATTATTTTTAAGTGAATCAATCCATCTTTCATCCGCAAGGGAAACACTTTCCGGCTTAAACTCATTAGCCTGTTTTGCCAGAAGCTCCCATTGTGAATTTGCCGATAAAGCCGAAACCTTATATTTATGCCGCAGGTTCCTTATAACTTCCAGAGCGCTTTTACCGATTGAACCGGTTGATCCGAGAATGACTACATTCTTCATTTTTATATCGTTTCGATTTCTTCCAGCAATGTAGAAACCATTTCACTTTCTGGAATCTTTCTTATTTTTTCGCCTTTTTTAAATAAGAGCCGACACCTTTTCCACCTGCAATCCCTATATCGGCCTCCATCGCCTCTCCGGGGCCGTTAACAATACACCCCATAACGGCAATCTGTACAGATTTTTTTTGAGAAGGGAGTCTCTTCTTTACTTCATTAACAATATTCAGGAGATCTATTTCACAGCGCCCGCAAGTCGGACACGATATTATCTCGGCATCTGTTCTTTTTGATAGTGCAAGCGCTTCCAGAATCTTATAACCTGCCTTTACTTCCTGGTGAGGAGGGCCTGTAAAAGAGACTCTCAGAGTATCTCCGATTCCTTCTGAAAGCATACCTCCAATACCGATTGCGGATTTTATTATTGCATCATCCGGTGCTCCTGCAGCCGTAATACCAAGGTGCAGGGGATAGTCACACTGTTTCGCTATAGATCTGTATGCATCCATTGTCTTCTGTACATCCGATGCCTTCAATGAGACAACTATATCTTTAAAGCCCAATGACTCGAAATGCTCGCAATACCTTAAGGTTGTCTTGACCATTAATTTACAAGGTCTTCTTTATGTCCATTATTACTTCTGATAGAACCGGAATTAACTCCTATTCGAATGGGGATACCTTTGTCCTTTGCAAGGTGTACAATTTCCTCCAGCTTATCTTTTTTTTTCATATTGCCGGGATTGATACGGATTTTGTCTACACCTTGTTTGATGGCTTCTATGGCTAGATCATGTCCAAAATGTATGTCTGCTACCAGTGGTATGTTTATCCTCTTTTTGATTTCACCGAGGCATTTGACTGTTTTAACATCAGGAACGGCGACCCGGATAATATTGCATTTGAGTGCTTCCAGCTCGTGAATCTGTTTTACTGTTGCTTCAATGTTGTCTGTATGGGTATTTGTCATTGATTGAATAGCGATTGGTGCATTACCACCAACCTCTACTGAACCAACCATGACAGTTCTTGTTTTACGTCTATTCGTCATTTAAAAGCTGTATATAATTATCAATATTGGTTTTTAACAAACTCATTCTAACAGGTATTTATGTAAACTCAAGTTATAATATTACGTATGAAAACTATAGAACAAATATGTTTTTGCCTTTAACCAACAAGTGACTGTTTGAGTGAAAATGTGAATTAAACAAAATACTTGACACTTCCTTATGACGCTTTATGATATATTTTAAGCCTGAAACAGGTGAATAATATAGTAAAAACAGGAGAATATTACATTGGTAAGCACTTTAATGGATTACGTGCTTTCATTAGAATGGAGGAATGACTTGGCTTCACAAAATGAAAAGTCTATACAGAAGTCTGATGCATCAAAGGTATCTAAGAAAAAGCGTAAATCATCATGGATGACTTCACTTAGGTTCAGATGGATATCCCAGATTTCGTTTTTTATTTTAACAATATATGCAGGATGGATGTTTTATCTGTTTGTGCAATATTGTGAAACCGGTGGTGCTTCTGTTTATGTGACAAGGCCGCCGGGGGTAGAGGCATTTTTGCCTATTGGTGCATTTATGGGACTCAAATATTTCCTCGGTACCGGGAAGGTAGACCCCTTGCATCCGGCAGGCTTTATCATGTTTGCCTCCATACTGGTAACATCAATTCTTTTTCAAAGGGGCTTTTGCAGCTGGATATGCCCTGTTGGTACAATATCGGAATGGGCATGGAGGTTTGGGGATTGGATAAAATCTAAATTCAATAAGGGTGTTAAATACTGGATAGAGGCGTTTCCGGTAAAACTTACATGTGGTCTCAGCTTGATCTCGACTCCTATTGTAGCCTTGATGCTCCTTGATATGATAAGCTTTGACTCATTTAAATCACCAAACATGAAGTTTATCTTTCCACTTATGTTTGTTGCCATTATCATACCTTTCGCCCTTCCCAGGAAGATATGGCCGTTTCGTGTGGAGGATTCAATTGCCCGGGCATGGAAATATACACTCCTGGCTTTTTTTGCCGTTAATATCGTGATCAAGATGCCGGCTGAACAGATTGGATTAATTTTTGCCAAAGCTCCATATATGAAGGTTGCGGATATAATGATGATGAAATTTTTCTTAATCTTTCCATACTGGCAATAATTGTCTTGTCTATTCTTTTGTTTTTTCCATTTTCGACAAGAATTACTGGTGTAGATATTTTTGTCCATACGGTGCCCTGGTTGGTATTTTAGGATGGGCCAGCGCACTCAGAATAGTAAGAAACAAAAAGACATGTATTGATTGCAGTAAATGTACCATTGTCTGTCCCGTGTATATTGAGGTGGAGAAAAAGAGCATCGTTTATAATCTGGAATGTCTGGGATGTTACGATTGTATTGATTCGTGCCCGGTAGAAGACACTCTTGATATGAAGCTTCTGGGATTTGGCAAGAAGATACATTATGCTGTTTATGCCGGTTTAGTTGTGGGTTTATTTGTAGTCTTTATGAATACAGCACGATTTACAGGATACTGGCACAACAATATACCAGTACAGGAATACATGGAAAGGATTTCAGACCTGGACAATCCTAAGTATAAGCATAAACAGGGAAAGTTTGAGGTTGAATAAATTAACTTTTTCGGTAGTTAATTTATCTATGTTAAACAAAAATAACATTTTTCATGATCTGATTGTAAAAGTGAAGGCATTAACGGAATCTCACGACCCCAGTCTGCTTTTTGAGGATCTCCATACAGACTCAATTGATGGTGAGTATCATTTTACGACATCAAAGAAAACACTGTTTATGATGAGCAGGGTTATCGAAGATTCTTTGAGGATACATAAAAAACGGTGTACGTTATATTCCGGATTTCAGGAACTAAGCAGATTTAAGGAACACAGTGAAAGGTATGCAAAATTAGCGGGCTATGCTGATCAAATATTCATTATAGGCATTGCAGACTCACCTATTGAAAAGGTGGCGGACAACGTTCATATTCTGACAAAGAATGCGGATATAATTCGCGGGAATTGGGTATCGATAATTAAAGATCATAATATCCATATTACGCTGATAGCACAAGAGGTACCTTCTCAGAAACACCACGAAAGATATATTGGTTTTTACACAAACAGTAAATCTCTCACCGAAAAAGCCGTAAGCATATTAAATGATAATAATATACTGAGTGATGCCACAATCTCAGGCAAGCAAACCTATTTTGATATCTAAAAAAGAAAATAGAAAGTTCTCGCTATAGGCCCACATCCTGATGACGTTGAGGGGGGGATGGGGGGCAGTATAATAAAATTTCTGAAACTTGGCCATGAAGTTCATATTCTAGACCTTACAAATGGGGAACCAACACCACATGGTACTCCGGAAGTAAGGAGTAAAGAATGCAAAGAGGCAACTGCCTTACTTGGCGTAACAGACAGAACAACTCTGGGGCTACCAAACCGTTATCTTTTTGACAATACAGAATCGAGAAATACGGTAGCCGGGGTTATTCGCAGGGTGAGACCGGACATCATGTTTCTGCCTTATTGGGAAGATGCTCACCCTGATCATATACAGGCAACACAGATTGGTGAGGCGGCAAGATTTTATGCAAAGCTGACAAAAACCGATTTGGCAGGTGAACCGTGGTATCCCGGGCGTATTCTTTATTATCTGTGGTCTCACCAGAGGGTGCATCTGGAGCCGGCTTTTATTATTGATATCAGTGATGAGTTTGAAAGCAAGGTTGAAGTAGTAAAATCATATAAGTCTCAATTTGCATTTAATGAAGAGAGATGGAAAAACGTGAATGGGAAATTGCATTCATACGGCCAGTATTATGGGACATTGATTGGAACGCAATATGGGGAACCATTTGCAAGCCGTGATAAATTGGGGTTGAGAGATATAAGGGACTTGATATGAAGGAATTAAGGAATCGAATAAAAATGAATACATTTCGAGTTGGCAAGTTAAATATAAATCTCCTTGGTGAATTATTGTGTGCTGTAAAAAATAAAGATCCAAGAGTTATTGTAGGGCCGAAAGTTGGTGAAGATGCTGCGGTAATAGATTTTGGAGATAAGTATCTTATTGCAACAACTGACCCCGTTACATTTACTTCCTATAAGATAGGATGGTATATGGTTAATGTAAATGCAAACGATATTGCAACTATGGGGGGAGTGCCAAAGTGGCTTCTTGCATCAATCTTCCTGCCGGAAAACAAAACTGACAGCAAATTAGTTAAAGAGATATTTTGCGATATCGAAAAGGCTGCTGAAGAATTAGGGATAGTTCTTTGTGGCGGACATACAGAAATTACTCAGGGGTTAGATAGGCCTATAGTATCAGGGCATATGCTTGGTGAGGTAGATAAAAGGAAATTAGTGGAGAATTCAAATGCGAAGGTGGGAGATGATATTATATTGACCAAGGGTATTGCAATCGAGGGAATGGCGCTTCTTGCGAGAGAAAAAGAAAAGGAGCTATCTGGAAAATATGGCAATTTGTTTGTCAAGAAAGTTCAGAACTTTTTGCATGATCCCGGGATCAGCGTTGTAAAGGAGGCCCTTATAGCAAATCAAGCGGCTGATATTCATGCGATGCATGACCCTACAGAGGGAGGGTTGGCGACCGGGTTATTTGAACTTGCAAGGGTATCGAACACAGGTGTTATGATTTATGAAGAGAAGATTAAGTGTCTGGAGGAGGCAAGGATCTTGTGCTCTGAGTATGAGTTGGACCCAATGGGCGTTATAGCGTCAGGTGCATTATTAATAGTAGTAGACCCTGATGATAGAGAGGCAGTGACAAGTAAACTCGTGCAACATGGTATTGAGTGTTCGGTAATTGGCAAATTGACTGATAAAGAGGATGGATTGAAAATGATAATTGATGGAAAGTCCAGGGACTTACCTCTTTTTGAAGTAGACGAAGTTACTAAGATCATATAAATCAAAGGCGAGTATATGTAACTTGCTCTGATTATTATAATTAGCTTGACACTTATAGATATTGCTTGTAGAATTCCTGAAATACAATTCCAGAAACACCTTTTAAGTGTATTATATTTAAGTGTTTACAGGAATAATACTTGAACAATTATGTGAGAGATAAATTATGAATGGGTTATGGAGACAGCCCGGAATTTAAGTTTGATAAAATACAATTTGATCCATTTAAGAAGTATATAATACCCATCGCAATTGTTATAGGTATTATCATACTTGGGTATTCTTCGGTTTTTACTGTAAAGGCCAATCAGGAAGCCGCAATATTAAGGTTTGGTAAGTATATGGAGACTGTTGGGCCGGGATTACATTTTAAGTTACCATTTGGTATTGACAGGGTATATGCTGGAGAGGTTAAGCGTATGTACAACGAGGAATTCGGATATAGAACACTTCGATCCGGCAGAGAGAGTACGATTGACTATAATTTTAGAGGTGCACAGGAAGTTTCTTTAATGCTGACCGGTGACAGAAATTGTGCCGAGGTGCATTGGGTTGTAAGATATAAAATTAAAAATCTGAAAGACTTTCTTTTTAATGTGAGGAATGTGAAAAGTACTATAAGGGATGTTACTGAAGCTGTAATGAGAAGAATTGCAGGTGATATGTCTATTGATGAGGTACTGACTATTGGAAGGAGGAAGATAGAGGAGATTTCAGAGACAGAAATAGAAACAGTGCTTGACGCATATGGCTGTGGAATTGATGTACAGGTGGTAAACCTGAAAGGTGTCAATCCACCTGGACAGGTTAAGGATGCTTTTGATGCCGTTAACAAGGCTGTACAGCTTAGGGATCAGATTACAAATGAAGCTGAGGGAAAGAGAAATAAGGTTATACCGGCTGCAATGGGAAAGAAGGAACAGGCGATTAGTGAGGCAGAAGGATATAAGATAAAGAGGATAAATGAGGCAACAGGAGATACAAAGGCATTTCTTGCCGTTTGGAAAGAGTATGAGAAAGCAAAGGACGTAACCAGGAGAAGACTCTACCTTGAAACAATGCAAAGGGTAATACCGAAATGTGAAGAGATTTATATAATTGATAAAGATCAAAAAGGGATATTGCCAATACTCAATCTTGGAGAGAGTAAGGTGGTGAAATGAAGCAAACAGCACAAGTATACATTATAATAGCCATAGTAGCAGTACTGGCAATAATTATCATAGCCAGTAGCTCTTTTTATGTGGTTGACATTAAATCACAATGTGTGGTTACTCAATTTGGCAGGCCTGTCAAGGTTGTAACGTCCCCGGGATTAAAGATAAAAACACCTTTTATCCAAAAGGCGAAATACTTCGAAAAAAGGATCATCGAGTGGGACGGAGAGCCAAGTGATATCTTAACAAGAGATAAGGAAAACATTGGCATTAATACATGGGCTCGTTGGAGGATAATTGAACCACTAAGATTTTATACATCATTAGGAACGGAAGACAGGGGGCAAGGTGTGCTGGATGAGGTAATAGAATCTGCCGTAAAAAACATTGTAAGCTCGTATCCTTTAAATGAGGTTCTCAGGAATACTAATCGGAAGCTTGAATACACGACAGTAGAGTTGGAAAAGGCGGAAATGGATAAGAAGGTGAAAGTTGTTCATGGCAGGGCGAACCTGGTTAAAGAAATACATAAAATGGCTAATAAAGGGCTAAGCGAGAGATATGGTATGGTACTGGTTGATGTCAGAATAAAGCACATTAATTATGTTCCGGCGGTTATACCCAAAATATTTGACAGGATGCGCTCAGAAAGGATCAGGATTGCAAATAAATACGAATCTGAGGGTAGGAGGGAAGAGGCACAAATATTGGGGTATATGAAAAAGGAGCTGGAGAAGATAGAGTCCGAAGGCTATAAGGTGGCGACTAAGACCAGAGGTGAAGCAGATGCTGAGGCAATCAGAATATATGCAGATGCATATAAGAAAGCTCCTGAATTTTATTCTTTTACAAAGACCCTTGAGACATATGAAAAGACAATTGACAATAACACTCGCTTGTATTTAAGCACTGATAGTGATTATTATCAGTATTTAAAGGATTATGTTGGAAAAGAGGAACCTCCTGGTATTTTATCCGGTCAGTAAGTGAAGGTTCAGATGTTGATCAATTAGTAACAATTCTCCGAAGTTAAAGAGTGAGTTGAAAAAGGTATTATATTTTTTTTAAAACTGGACATATAACAAGTCTGGTTGTATCTCACACTTACCCCTTGAATTAAGTTGTGTTGATAAACTGCTGTTTTAGATATATCAAATCGCTAATATTATTACAGTCCTCATTAGTATGAACGTAAAC
This sequence comes from uncultured bacterium, assembly GCA_964010955.1. Classification (GTDB taxonomy): domain Bacteria; phylum Planctomycetota; class Brocadiia; order Brocadiales; family Scalinduaceae; genus Scalindua. The sequence goes on along the minus strand of CAXGMX010000007.1, from coordinate 3,873 downwards.
TGTCTTCCTTTGATAAATATTTATGCATTCAAAACCTTACTTTGTTTATGAAAATAAAACGGTTTTTATTTATTTTCTAACGATATCCGGCATAATACACCTCATCTTTGTCTTTTCCACTTCCAGTTTAAGCCATCTCCTGAAACCTTCGTTCAGCTTCAGTGATAATGTTTCGAAGAAGAGGAACTATGTAATCGAGATAGATCTTGGATCCGAAAAGGAGAAAGAAGAAAGCATTCAAGACGAAGAAGAGTTAAAGGAAGAGTTAAAGGAAGAGGTAGAAACGGATAAAGAAGATTTGCCAGAAGAGAAGAGACAACTTTTTGTAGATACACCCGAGAATGCTATAGATGAGGAACCTCAAGCGGATACTAATAAAATAGGAGAAAAAGGGTCTATCGCAAGAGACATGTATACAGGGGAAGATAATGTAAATGATAAGCCCAGATTGGAAAGTGATGTTATTTTTCCTGGAGAGGTTCCCGAAGAACTTGCCTCTGCGGCATTTCAAGAATCAGGCCTTCCCGTTGATGCCAGTTACGGTGAAATTTCTGAAGTTGTGTCGGAGGAGTTAACCCCACTTATAGTTGAGGAGGAAACCGTCGATAGCTTGCCTCAAGTGCCTGAAGTGAGCGATGGCGAAGAATCGCCTGTTGACAGTGAAATTGAATCGTTTGAGAAAATGCAGAACGAGCCTGTCGTACAAGATATTAAAGCAGAGGATATTGATAAAATAGAGTCTGCAACACTGGAGTCAGACGTAGTTATCACTGAGACAGAACCATCGGAGAGTATGGAAGATGAAGCTGCTGTTATGGAAGAAAGAACAGAAAAGATAACCGAGCCTGTCGAAGAATATACAGAAACAGCTTCAATTCCTAAGACCATGATGAAAGAGTTAATCGAAGGCGGCAAAGAGAGTATTGCAAACAAAGTTCAAAGCAATATTACAGCTTCTGGGCCCCAGGCAAACAACATACCTGCCGGAGATGATACTCCTTTCTTTCAAGATAATATATCAAATTCAGCAATTACCGGTAAAGAATCTTTTAATATAAAAAAGCATGAATACGCTCCTTATTACAAACACATAAAGGATAAAATAAGATTATACTGGTTGTTGCAATTCGGTACAGATGCCTCAATAAACCAGGAAACAAATGATTTCAAACCTGTGGTTGTGACATTTAAAGCACTTCCTTCTGGTAAAATAACCGATGTGAAAATTGTAGATTCAGCAGGAAATGAACTTTTAGCGTCTAAAGTACAATCATCAATTCAAAATACTCCATTAGATAAATTTCCGGAATATATTGATGAAAAGTATATAAATGTTAAATTTAGTTACTATTTCTTTTAAGGTGGAGGCAAAATATTGGAATGGTTAATGGGCGGAGGCCCTATAATGATACCTTTGTTTATTTGTTCTGTCCTGGCGCTCGCCGTTATCCTGGAGCGTACTATAAGCCTCAGGAGGGGCAGAGTTATAAAGCAGGAACTGATCTACATAATTTATGTGATTAAGAATCCAAAGGATATCCAGGAAGTAGCCAAGAGATGCGATATTATAAAAGGGCCATTTTCCAATATAATCAAACGTACAATCTCTAATACCCATTTGTCAAGAGAGGAAAAGGTGCTGGATATTCAGGCGGCAGGAAGGCAGGAAGCCAGAAACCTGGAGAGAATGTTAATAGTGCTGGAGGTTATTACGGCAATTACTCCGCTACTTGGATTACTTGGGACGGTACTTGGTATGAGCCAGGTTTTTGACGTAATATCGGAAGTGGGATTGGGACAGACAAAAGCTTTTTCCGGTGGAATAGCACAGGCCCTCAGGACTACCATAATTGGACTGGGGATAGCAATACCATCTTTAATAGCGTACAGTAGTTTTGATAGGAAAGTTGATAACCTGGTACTAGAGATGGAGAAATACTCAATGTTACTCTTGAACAAGATTTATTCTACAAGGAAAGTCGAGAATAGCATGAGTCCTGAAGAGGAATAACTATGCAATTTCGTATAAAACGATACATAAAACCGGTAATAAATATTGCTTCTTTAGTGGATGTACTTTTTTTGCTTTTAATATTCTTTATGGTTACCTCTGCATTTGTAGAACAACCGAATATTAAATTGGAATTACCTTCCACCAGGCATTCCGAAGTAAGTAAAATGAATAATATGGTATTATCCATAGCTCGTGATGGGAAATTATTTTTACAAGATAGTCTGGTTGATAAAAAAGACCTCGAAAAAGAACTCAGAAGAGTAATTCTGGATACTGGAGATGAGGTGCTGGTATTGAAGGCTGATAAATTTGTGCCTTACGGTGTAGTGATTGATATTATGGATGCCGTTAAAGGGGCAGGTTTTAGAAAGGTAATTGCCCCAACAATTATGGAAGAATCAGTAAAATAGTAATAAAAATATCTGGAAGGAGTATGTAATTTGTTGAGTAGTAACTTTAAGGACCTAATTGGGATAATGGAAAAGCTCAGAAGTGATGAAGGGTGTCCCTGGGATAAAGAGCAGACGCACGAGTCGCTGAAATCCTGTTTGATTGAGGAGGTATATGAGATAGTTGATGCTGTAGACTCAAGAGATCCGGAACAGTTAAAAGAAGAACTGGCAGATTTGTTCTTTCTGATAATATTTTATTGTAAAATAGCCGATGACAGTAAAAACTTTGATGTTAATAATGTCCTGGAAGTTTGTTTAGATAAGATGACAAGAAGGCACCCTCATGTCTTTGGTGATAAAGCAGTTGATGATGCAAGCGAAGCCTTGTCCCAATGGAATGAAATAAAGAAACAAGAGGCAGATGCAAGGCAAGGAGGCAAAACTAATAAAAATAAATCAATCGTGGATAATATTCCAAAACATATGCCGGCTCTACAAAAGGCACAAAAGCTTCAAAAGAGAGTTGCACGAGTAGGCTTTGATTGGGAAGTAATTGAGGATGTTATAGCAAAGGTTCATGAAGAGTTAGAGGAGGTCAAGGATGCAATTAACAATAAAGAAAGAGAGCAGATAGCTGAAGAGATTGGTGATTTACTGTTTGCGACGGTGAACCTTTCGAGATTTCTTAAACTGGATTCGGAAGATTTATTACGGAAGAGCATATCCAAATTTATAGGCAGGTTTAAGAAGGTAGAGATGCAAATTGCTGATGCAGGAAAAAAAATAGAAGAATGTTCTTTAAAAGAATTAGATGATATCTGGAATAAAATAAAGAGTTAGTCACTAGCTATTGCTTTGTGCGAAACAACAATTATGACTCATTGATAACTAAGTAAGGAGGTTGGTTCCTGGTTAATGCTTTCCTTTATGTACTTAAAGTGAATAATTATTAGATTGTGGCTAAGTGATTATTAATTATCATCACATCCAGTCAAATTGATTGGGCAGGAATATAAAAGCGAGTCAAAAAAACTCATATATTTTGTTTGCATAATTTTGTTGACTTTCAGGGGTGGGGTGCAATATAATCCGCACCAATGCGAGAGATTGCTTTCATATCTATAAGTTTATAAGTGGATATGGTTGAAACACTACTTTGTAACGTAACCAGATTTTACCTGAAAGTCATAAGTTCTGATGTGGCACTGTCTTAAGTTGCTTTATTTTTCTTATAAGGCAGATTTGCACCAGAATTTAACAGTTTAAAAGTAATGGTGCAGATGCTTGACATTTTAGTAAGTCGTTGTTTGTTAAGGTGTTATGACTGCTACATGTTGTTGTTTTGCGTTTTGGTACATCCGTTGCGTTTTTTAATTTCTTTAAGTTTGCTATTTAGTTATTAGTTGTATTTTAGAACTTAAGTTTCTTAGGTACTTTATTTTACACACGTTTGTAACCGGATATGCA
>CAXGMX010000006.1:0-25403 GCA_964010955.1 uncultured bacterium | reverse complement strand
CCAAAACAGGCCGAACTTTATTAGTCAGATTAGCACAATTCGGCCCTGTGGCGCAAATTGGGACTACCGAAGAACTTGGAGAAGAAAAGCCTAAATATGCCAGTCTTCTAAAGGGACAGAGGCTGGAAAACATTACATTTAAAGAAGCTTTAGATTTATTTAAACTTCCAAGAGTAGTTGGAACCTATGAAGACAAAGAAATAGTTGCTGCAATTGGCAGGTTTGGGCCATATATCCGGCACGACAGTAAGTTTGTTTCCTTAACAGGTGATGATGATCCATATACTGTCGTCCAGGAGAGAGCCATTGAATTAATAGAAGCCAAGCGTAAAGCTGATGCTGAAAAATTCATTAAGGAGTTTAAGGAAAACCCGGATGTGCAAGTTCTAAACGGACGGTACGGGCCTTATATAAAAGTTGGGAAAAAGAATGTCAAGATACCTAAGGACAAAGAACCCAAAGACCTGACTCTTAAGGAGTGCCTTGCTCTTGCCGAAAATGCCCCTGAAAAGAGAAGAAGAGGAGCAAAAAGCAAGCCGAAAACTGTCACTAAAAAAAAGAAGTAGATACCGTGGGAGGAAAAAGAGCTAATAATTCAAGGTAACATAGCCCTTTGATTTGATAAACATAGATACCGGCACACCCCTTTCAATAAACCCCTGCAGTACTGTCTGGAATTCATTAAGTGAGTTAATTTCACTGGAACCGACTTTTAGTATTATGTCACCGGGTAATATACCGGCTCTCTCTGCCGGACTATCACTTACAACATGCCTTACAACTACTCCATGTCTTTCTTTGTCTTCCTGTGGCAGATTTTCAATCGCCAGGCCCATGCCCAGGCTTGCCTGTCCGAGAAGCGTCTTAATTGTTACGTATTTCCTCCCTGACATGCTTTCAGGCTGTTGATCCATTTTGATTGTCAGCAACTTTTTCTTCTTTATTGCGGATGATTTTTACCTTCACTTCGCTGTCAACAGTCGAGACCCTTATGGCTTTCTGCAGGTCGTCTATATTTATAATCTCATGGCCGCCAAACTCAATGATGACATCTCCGGGAAGAATCTCTCCTCTTGATGCAGGAGTATCCTGCCACACTTCAGAAATGAAGGCTCCTTTATCAGATTCAAGCTGAAACTCCTTCAACACATCTCCTTTACTTTCTAAATTCAGATATGAGGCAAGGTTTTCGCTTATATTCTGAAGCCCTACGCCCAGGTAGCCTCTTACGACTCTGCCCTTTTCGATAAGATCAGATATGACTTCATCTGCAATATCTATGGAAATTGCAAATCCTACTCCCTGAAATCCTCCTGTGCGTGTTGCGATAGCGGAATTAACACCTATGATTTCGCCTCGCAGGTTCACCAGTGGACCGCCACTGTTACCCGGATTAATCGCTGCATCAGTCTGAATAAAATCTTCGTATGCAAAAGGTTGCGCAAATGGTGTAATATGTGTTCTTCCTATTGCACTTACTATACCCGAAGAAACTGTCTGGCTATAACCAAAGGGATTGCCAATAGCAATTACCCAATCTCCAACCTTCACACTTTTTGGGTCTCCAAGAATCGCTTCTCTGAGAGTGTCGCATGTAATCTTCAAAATTGCCAGGTCAGTGTTTGCATCCTTACCAACAATGGCAGCATCATATTTGTCCCCGTTATATAATGTAACTGTTATCCTGCCGTTTTCAAAACCCTCAATGACATGACAGTTAGTAAGGATATACCCTGTTTTTTTATTACAATTCCGGATCCAAAACTTGGCTTGTTAGAATTCTGGGATTCCCCCCCCTTTTTTTTGGGATGGACAAAAGGCGAAGACCCTTCTTCATGGGGGTTCGTAGAAGTGCCATAAGCGCCTTCTGCCACTATGCTCACAACCGAAGGCGCCACCAGACGTGATACCTTCTGGAAAATCCGTACAAACGGATTCACCACCTTTTCAAGCTCTAAAATCTCTTGCCTTAGTTCTTCAGCTTCTTCTGCACATACCTTTTGGCTGAACAAAAGCAAAGAAATAAGGCAAACTATTATTTTAAAACTCAGGGAATTTGAAAATTTTGTATACATAATTACAGAAAATTGTATCAAAAATATCCCCTTTTACAACAAATCATTTGATTTTTGTACATGCCCTGTTACTATCTAATTCTGTTACTCAATAACTCCATAATAAAAATGAAAGGTAAACTTATTGTTGTTGAAGGGACGGACGGAAGCGGGAAAACCGTTCAGACCAATCTACTTGTGGAAAGACTGTTAAGTGAAGGCCACAAGGTACAGATGACAGATTTTCCGCAATACGGTAAGTCCTTCTTTGCGAACATGATAGAAAAATATTTGAAAGGCGGATTCGGCTGGCCGCAAGCGCTGAGAGACCATTTTAAAACCCACCCACTTACCACAGACAAAGAGGCCGATAGCGAAAGAACTGAATCTGTTGAATCGCGGCCGGATGAAGTTAATCCATATCTAACATCTCTTCTTTACGCAGGCGACAGATGGGAGGCAGGCAGCCTTATGCATAAATGGCTGGATGATGGAGACATAATCATCTCCAACCGATACGTCTGCTCAAATATGGCACATCAGGGAGCAAAGATCGGTAATGCCGGGGAGAGAAAAAACTTCTTCGAATGGATTGAGGAACTTGAATATAAGGTTTATGCCATTCCCAAGCCAGACCTTACAATTTACCTGCACGTTTCAATAGAGATTTCACAGGAATTAATTAGAACCAGGGCAAAAGAATCGAAAGAATTTAAATCAGGAGCGGATCTGCACGAAGTAGATACGGGATACTTAAAGAGGGTTCAAGATGTATACTTAGATCTTGCTAGCGGTGATAGTAACTGGTGTACAATTGAGTGTACAAAAAACAATCAAATAAAATCCAGAGAAGAGATAGCAGGAAAGATCTGGAGTGCCGCAAGTAAAATATTAAATTAGCAAATTTGCATTATCCTTTTCGTTTTGAAAGTGCTTTGCCCAGACTTTTTGATTTCTTGGTCGCAGTCTCAACGGCATCTATCAGCGCATTCCTTATACCGCCTTTTTCCAGTGCGTGGAGACCTTCTATTGTTGTTCCACCGGGAGAGGTAACAGAATCCCTGAGCTGGCCTATATGCGTGCCTGATTCCAACACCATCTTTGCCGCACCGAAAGCAGTTTGTGCCGCGAGCGTTATTGCCACGTCTCTTGGCAGGCCCATCTTAACCCCTCCATCAGCCAGCGCTTCTATAACGACATAGATAAACGCAGGCCCGCTTCCACTCAATCCCGTAACGGCATCCAGGTGTTTCTCCTCCAGTAGAAAGGATTTGCCCACTGCATCAAGGAGCTGGCCGACTAACTTCCCGTCAGCCTGTGTAGCATTTTTTCCCAGGGCGTAACCGGCTGCCGTCTCACCGACAAGACATGGTGTATTGGGCATTACCCGGACAACTCGACAGCCTTCGTTTAGAGACGATTCCATAAAGCTCAGCGGGACCCCCGCGGCTATGGAAATAATTAGATGTTTTGATGTAATCTCACTGTTCAGTTCATCAAGAATATTGCCCATCATGTTTGGCTTGACGGCAAGGATTATGATATCTGAATCGGATGTTATTTTCTTATTATCCTGAGTGGTCTTTATCCCGGCCTCTTTTTCCAATATCTGTAAACGCTTTTTATCCACATCGCTTACCATAATCTTGTCGGAAGAGCTCAGCCCAGCCCGGAGAATCCCGTTAATCAGAGCTTCGCCCATCTTCCCGCCGCCTATAAAACCTATTTTTTCTTTAAGCATTTTTATCCCACCAAAAAACAGTAACAAGAGGTATTATGTATTGTGCTCACAGAGAGCATAAGAAAAGATTATATGAAAGCTTTTGGTTATGGTAAGATATCGACAGACATTCAGCTTCATATGTCTGAAATTTTACTGTGGCACAGTGTGGGTGTCAATTGTTTATTTCGAATATTAAATTTAGCTTTGTGCGAAAGATAATGTTTAAATGACTGAACCAGAAAATGGATTAGGAAACAAATTCATAGTGGCTGCCGTCCAGTTCTGTTCAAACGAGGATAAAAACAGAAACTTAAAATTGGCAGGCACGTATATTGATAATGCCGTTAAAGATGGTGCAAGCGTTGTCGTCCTGCCGGAGATGTTTAACTGCTGTGGCCATACAAAGATTATGGTAGAAAACGCAGAAGAGATACCGGGAGATAGCATTAATTTTTTATCGGATAAAGCACGAACGCAAGGAATTTTTATAGTGTGTGGAAGCATATTTGAAAAGGTTGAAGAGAACAAGGTCCATAACACATCCGTAATAGTTGGAAGAAGCGGTGAAATCCTGGCAAGGTATGCAAAGGTTCATCTTTTTGATGTTGATATACAGGATAAGATAAGATATAAAGAATCAGAGAATGTAGTTGCAGGCCAGGGAATAGTTACCGCAAATATGGGAGATGTTAAGACCGGCTTGAGCATTTGCTACGACTTGCGATTCTGCGAACTTTTCAGGTCTCTTGCATTAAATGGAGCAAAGATTATTTTCATTCCCTCCGCATTTACGTCGACTACCGGAGAATATCACTGGGAACCTTTGGTTATAGCTCGCGCCATTGAGAATCAGGTTTTTGTAGTCGCTGCAAATCAGACAGGGACCAGCCCGAATAATATAACCTGCTACGGGAAAAGCATGATAGTGGACCCGTGGGGAAGGGTTTTGGCAAAAGCAAAAGAGAGTGAGAATGTGATTACGGCTGAGGTTGATTTAAGCTTACTGGAGGAGGTAAGGGCAGAGATACCCTTATTTGAGCATAGACGCACTGATTTATATTAAGGGCTGAGTTTACTAACATGGAGATTTACGAATGAAGCTGGTTTACGTTGATAGTAACGCTACAACGAGAGTTGATGATGAGGTTTTGGAAGAGATGCTGCCGTATTTTAAGGAATACTACGGCAATCCGTCAAGCATACATACTTTTGGAAGACAGGTTGCAAGTAAAATGGATCTTGCCAGAGAGAGGGTAGCAAATATTCTTGGAGCAGATACATCTGAGATCGTATTTACAAGTTGTGGAACTGAGAGTAACAATAATGCCATACATTGCTCGCTGGAAGCGCACCCTGAAAGAAGGCATGTCGTTACAACTAAGGTAGAGCACCCGGCGGTTTTGAATGTGTGCAAATACTTTGGAAAGCAAGGCTATGAAGTAACAGAACTTGGTGTTGATAAGGATGGAATGCTTGACCTGGATGAGTTACGAGATTCCATAAAAGATACTACGGCTATTGTTTCTATCATGCATGCAAATAATGAAACAGGTGTAATCTTTCCCATCGAAGAAATTGGTAAAATAGTTAAAGAAAAAGATGTTCTTTTTCACTGTGATGCAGTACAGGCAATTGGCAAGATTCCCGTAAATCTTAAAAACAGCCATGTCGACCTCCTGTCAATTTCCGGGCACAAGCTTCACGCACCAAAAGGGGTTGGTGTATTGTATATACGAAAAGGAGTAAGGATTGACCCGTTGCTTATTGGCGGCCACCAGGAAGAGAATAGAAGGAGCGGGACAGAAAACGTTCCCTATATTATCGGATTGGGCAAGGCTTGTGAATTAGCAGAAGGATTTGTAAAAGAGGAGCAGACAGAAGTCAGACGTCTCAGGGATAAACTGGAAAAGGGTATTAAAGACAAAATTTCTAATGTGGTAATAATTGGAGAAAATAGTGACCGTCTGCCAAATACGAGCTGTGTAGGCTTCGAATATATTGAAGGAGAAGCGATCCTGCTTTTACTTGATATGGCCGGCATTGCTTCTTCCTCCGGTTCAGCATGTACAACAGGTTCTACAGAACCATCACATGTCCTGCAGGCTATGGGGGTTCCTCCTGCTACAAGCAGGGGAGCAATCAGGTTTAGTTTAAGCAAATACAACACGGATGATGAAATCGATTACATTCTTGAAAAACTAGGACCAATAATTAAAAGACTGCAAGACCTTTCACCTCTTTTTGACGATTCGGCAAAAAAATAAGCCCCGTTACCGTACTCTGGTAACGAGGCTAAATTTTTTATAGTAACTACTGTCACATTAGAAAAACCTGCTATTCTACTTACCCTTAATTATCACAAAACGCGTATGCATGCCTCTTCTTAGTAATAATAGAATATCTTTGCCTTCTTCAGTGTTCTTCAAAGCTTCTCTGAATTCTTTTATGTTATTAATCTTTTCGCGATTAACTTCTTTTATTAAATCTCCTTCTTTTACATCAGCTTGAGCAGCAGGACTGCCTGGTTCTACGGCAGAAACCACTACACCGTTTTCATTTTCAAAACCAAAACTTTTAGCCAGTTCCTCCGTTAAATTCTGCACTGACATACCCAGGTCCCTGCCGATAGACGATTTCGATGAAGCAAACAGATCTGACGGCTGTTCGCCTATTTTCACTGTTAAAACCGTTTCATTACTCTTTCTCAATACTTTTATTTTGACTTCTTTGCCGACCTCAGTTTGGGCTACAACATTACGCAATTGATTAACGTCGCCCATTGGCTTATTATCAAACTCAATTAATATATCACCTCTTTCGAAGCCTGCTTCCTTGGCAGGGGAATCATCCTGTATATCACTTATCAATATACCTTCGGTAACAGCTACACCAAATTGCTCTGCAAGTGATGCGTCCATATTCTGGATGGCAACACCCAACCAGCCGCGGGTAACCTTTCCTTTATCAATCAGATCTCTAAGTACCGCCTTTGCCATGTTTACCGGTATGGCAAATCCAATTCCCTGATAACCGCCCGAACGGGTGAAGATTGCAGTATTGATGCCTATAATCTCTCCATCAATGTTTAATAATGGGCCTCCACTATTTCCGGGGTTAATCGCTGCGTCTGTCTGAATGAAATTTTCATAATTTGCGATCCTCTGTCCAGACCTGCCCATCGCACTCACCACACCAACAGAAACGGAATGACTGAGACCAAAAGGGTTGCCAATTGCAATCGCCCACTGTCCCTGTTTCAAGTTATCAGAATCTCCCATTTTTGCGGCTACCAAATTCTCTCCCTCAATCTTTATTACCGCCAAATCTGTCTGTTCGTCTGTTCCCACAATTTCCGCGCTAAATTCTCTCTTGTCACTGAGTTTAACCTTCAGCTCGTCCATGTCCGCAACAACATGATTGTTGGTCAGGATGTACCCTTTTCCATCATCGATTCTGACTATTACACCGGAACCAAGGCTTTGTGTCTTGTACTCTCCTTTTGGCGGTGCTTTTGGTATAAACTTGTCAAAAAAATCATCAAACGGATTTCCCTGCCTGCCACGTCTGTCACCAGGGCCGCGGCCATACTGATCTCCATGATATCTTCCTCCTCCAGTAGGAGGATGTTTGAAAACCTTTACAGCGCTGATAGATACGACTGACAATTTGACTTTCTCAGAAACAAGCGTTAGAGAATGTTCTAATTCTTCAGGGCCTGTTGCCGCTTTAACACTACCCGTTGAGCCCACGTATCCCGGGATTAATGATAAAGCAGATAGCGCAATCATCAGTGTCAAAAAATGTTTTTTAATATTCCTTCTTTTACTGTACACAAAGACCTCCTTTTTGGTATAAGAACCCGACTAAATGTATAATAATCAGTAGTTTAAATTTTCTTAATAGTAATATAATATGGTGTCAATATCAATATGATAATCGTTACTTATTCGCTTATATAAACGTGTATCCCGGTTTAAAATTTATTTCTTTAGAATTTCACCATTCATAACGCCCTCGTGCTTGCCATCTTTAATAGTTAGTTTTCCATTTACTAAAACGTGCTTGATGCCTTTAGAGTAATTATGCGGGTTTGTAAATGTTGCTTTTTCTGTAATTGTTCCCTGGTCAAAAATAGTTATATCAGCAGAAAACCCTTCTTTTAGGATCCCTCTATCCTTAAGACCCAGCTTTTGAGCAGGGAATCCGGTCATTTTATATATAGCCTTCTCTAGAGAAAAAAGAGTGGCTTCATTAACGTATTTTCTTATTACTCTTGAAAACGTACCGTAACCCCTTGGATGCGGCATTCCGTAGTTTAAAACTCCTTTTAGAGAGCGAAGCGAACTGTCAGAGCCTACCATTACAAAGTCCCAATTAAGTATTCTGGCAAGGTTTTCCTCTGACATACTGAAGAATATAACACTTACCCTGCAGTCTTCTTCATATAAAAGATCAAGAACAAATTCTAAAGGGCGTACTCTTAAAGTCTTTGCAATCTCTGCAATCGTTTTTCCTTCGTAGCTTCTATTCTTCTTATTATACACAGATGAAATCATTATAGTTCCCCAAAACTCATGGCTTTGGCCTTCGTGCTCCATTTCTTTGATAATGCGTTCCCTGAGAAGAGGATCACCCAATCTTTTTTTCTCTTCGGCCGTTCCCCCCTCGTATACCCAACCTGGCAAAATTACATCCAGGTCTGTTGCTGCTGCAATATAGGGGTACCGATCACATGTGATGTCTATGCCTTTAGACCTTGCATCGTCAAGCAGCTTTTTTATTTTGTCTATTTTCCCCCAGTTTTTCTCTCCCCATGTCTTAATGTGGGAGACTTGAGTATTTACTCCACTCTCTTTAGAAATATTTATAGTTTCGCTTAAGGCGGCTTCTATTTCATCTCCTTCATCTCTAATGTGTGTTGCATATATACCATTGTACTCTTTGACTATTTTGCATAATTCTATTAATTCAACGGTCTTTGCATAACATCCCGGCGGATAGATCAATCCGCTTGACATACCAAAAGCGCCTGACTCCATCGCATTTCGTAATTCTTTTTCCATTTCAGCAAGTTCATTCTTGTCCGGCTCACGGTCTTCATATCCCAACACACAGGCGCGGATGTTGCCATGGCCAACCAGGAATCCCCTGTTAATTGAACTCGTCGCTTCATTCGCCCTTTTAAAGAAATCTTCAGCCGTTGCCCAGTTTATATCCAGCCCGAATTTGCGAAATCCTTTTCTTTTATTTTCAAGTAACTGGCCCTTTAGCGGGAATGCAGATATACCACAATTTCCACAAATCTCCGTGGTAACACCATCATGGATTTTGCTTTCACTCTCCGGGCTAACCAGCCAGAAAAAATCACTATGTGAATGGATGTCGATAAATCCCGGCGCAACCACGCAGTCTGCTGCATCTATAATGCGGCAATCAGACAGGTTGTCAATACTACCGATATAAGTGATTTTATCATCTTGAATGCCAATATCTGCAATCCTCCTGGCGTTGCCTGTCCCATCAACTACAGTGCCATTTTTGATTATTAGATTGAAATTGCGTGACATTGAATGATCTCCATGAAAATAACTGTGCAAAGCTAAGTGGGGTTCATATTGTTAAAAGCCCTAAACGAGGATTTGTCCTGGACTGCGTATTCTGTAGAAATGTTTCTAAAATTATGAGGAAGGCAAGATTTTATTATGAAAGGGTCCTATCAGCTTAGTGTCTCCATCATTCGCTGAGTGCTGATGGTTGTGTTGTGCCAAGAAAAGAATCAACATCTTTGTGTAATAATTCCATATCTTTTTTAATGCACGGTTATGTGAAGCGTTATGGCTTTTGTTAAATGAATAGCATCCCGAAACACACAACAAAGGCAAGAAACATAATATATTTTTTTATTGATTTCAAATAATTTCAATGTTTCTCAGAGACACATAATTGATGAATTTTCAATCTTCTTCTTTTCTTCTTCTTGATGAAGGAATTTTCATACTTCTTCGATATTTAGTTACCGTTCTTCGTGCTATACCGCTTCCCCTTTCTCTTAATTTGGCAGCAATCTCCTCGTCACTTAAGGGGCTTGATTTATCTTCTCCATTTACTATTTTAGATAGTTTTTGTCTCGTCGCTTCCCATGTTTCCATGTCACCATCTGCATTCATAAAGCCGCCTGTAAAGAAAAACTTCATCTCGAAAATTCCTTTGGGAGACTGCATATACTTATGGGCTATAGCGCGGCTTACAGTTGATACATGAATTCCGACAGCATCTGCAACATCCTGCATCTTTAAGGTCCGAAGGGCAAGGATTCCTTCTTCAAAAAAATTCTCCTGCATCTCTACTATTTTGACTGCTATCTTATACAACGTGCTTTTTCTTTGTTCGATAGCATCTATAAGCCATCTGGCAGATTCGATCTTTTTCCGAATATAACGCCTCGTATTCAAGTCATAACCTTTTCCGTTAAGCACATCTTTATAAAACGGGCTTATATAAATGTGAGGGAGATTGTGGTCCCCTATGAGTGTAACCTCATATTTCCCGTCTACACAATCCACTCTGACTTCCGGTGTTACATATGGTATCTGTTCACTGCTAAAAAGGGAACCGGGCTTGGGATTCAGCGTTTTAATGAAATCTATTACTTTTTTAATCAATTCCAGGTTGTCCCCCAGCTTTTTTGCTATAAGTTTGTACTTCTTCAGTTCAACTTCTTCAAGATAGTTTGAAATTAGTACTTTTGCAATATTGTAATCAGGGTCTCTTTCGTCTAATTGCAGAATAAGACATTCTTTCAAGTCCCTTGCTCCTACGCCAAGAGGCTCCATGCTTTGTATAATTTTCAGGGCTTTGTTTGCCTGTTCCATGCTTACAGGGGTTTCCATTGATTCAACAATTTCGTCCAAAGGATGAGCAAGGTATCCGTTATCATTGATGTTATAAATTATATTTTCACATATTTCCGTAAGCGAATCTTCTACCTCCATAATCGATAACTGTCCAAGGAGATAGTCTTGAATTGATATTGATTTAGCTGCAGTGTTTTCCAGTGCTTCCTGCTTCCGGTCTCTTTCATCTACAGCATCACCCCTTTTTATAGACGTTTGAGAGTAAAAGTCTCCCCAATCGTCCGCCATTTCTCTGAGCTTTTTAAATTCTTCATCTTCCTGTGGCTGTTCCTCGTTTTTGCTTTCTGCAATCTCTTCATCTAATGTTTGCTGTTCTTCTGTTTTCGGCTCATTTTTCTCATCATCAGCTACTTCTTCCAATACGGGATTATCTATTAACTCTTGCTGCACATGTTCAACTAAAGCCAACATGGGAAGCTGAAGTATCTCTATAGATTGGATCACCTGAGGTGCCAATTTCATTTGTTGCCGAAGTTGTGGTGATAGTATTGTGCCTACTCTCATAACTATAATTACCAAAAAAATTAGTCTTTCTGTATTGATTTTCTGCCGTGAATCGCGTCAGCAATAACTGCAGAATTAGCGTATTCTAAATAACTTCCAAATGGCATACCTCGTGCCAATTGAGTAACTTTAACACCTAAAGGTTCCAATCGCTCAAGAATATACATAGCGGTAACATCACCTTCCAGATTTGGATTAGTGGCAATAATCACTTCCTGGATGCCGTTATTCCTGGCCCTGTCCACCAATTTATCTATATTAATATCCTCCGGTTCAACGTTCTCCAGAGGATCAATATGTCCAAACAAAACATGGTAAACCCCTTCGTAGAAACCTGCTTTTTCAATTGTAAAAAGATCTTTTGGTTGTTCAACAACGCATACCTTTTTATGGTCGCGCCTATGGTCTCCACAGATATGACAGGGGTCTGTCTCTCCGATATTACAACAGATAGAACAATAATTGACATTCTGTTTTACGTTTCGTATTGCTGTGGCTAATTGCATTGCCTCATCATGAGGTAATGCAAGAACATAGTGCGCTAACCTCTCTGCACTTTTCTGGCCGACGCCAGGCATTCTGCCCAGCTCTCTCATAAGGTTCAACATAGATTCAGGATATGATTTCATTCTTGTATCTTATTGAAGCAAACCGGATAAACCCGGTATGTTCATACCCCCCGTCAACTTATTCATTTCCTCTTGATACATTTCTTGAGATTTTTTCATTCCTTGAGACACTGCCGCTAGTATAAGATCTTCCAGCATCTGCACGTCATCAGGGTCAACAACTTCCTTATCAATTTTCACAGATAGAAGCTCCTGCCTTCCATTTACATGTACGGTTACCATTCCACCACCAGAGCTTGTTTCTATGACGCGTTCCTTAAGGCTTTCCTGAACCTCTCCCATCTTCTTCTGCATGTCAACTGCCTGTTTTTGCATTTGCTTCATCATGCCGCCTAAGTTACCCATTCCCTTCATTCTTTTTCTCCTCTTACATTAACAATTGAGCCATCAAAAAACTCTATAGTTTTTTTTACCATAGGTTCGTTTTTTACCTCGTCTTCTACTTCCTTGCGTTTTCTCTCTTGCACTAGACCGTGCTTGCTACTTTTAATATTAGTTACTTTATGACCATTCTTCGATATTGTAAATTTTACCTGAATCTTCTTTCCGGTTACTTTCTCTAAGCAACCTTCAATTATCCGCTTTTCATCGGGTTTTTCAAGCCTTTCTTTATGAATAAGGTAATTTTTTGGAAATTCTACAACCGCTTCTTTATTATCAATATTTAAAACCCTGGCGCCACTTAACAGGGCCCAAATTGTCTTTTTTTCAGCTTGAACCTCAACCATTACCTTGTCCCAGGTATTAACAAAATCAGCATCACCGCTTGCTTTATTATTTGCCTCTGCATAACCATCGGAAGGTTTTTCTTTTACCTCTTTCTTTGCCGGTACGGTAACACTTTCGTTATATGTGGGTACTGCCTTGCTCACATTCTCTGTGTTACCCTCAAACATTTTTTTATTCCTTCTATTTTGTCCAAAACAGTGCTAAGCGGTTTCAATTCTTCCATAGTCGCAAGTTTTATAAACAAAACTTCCAGAAAAATCCTCTGTTGAAGTAAGTCTCTTGTTTTGCTTTTAGCTTCGGAAATTATCTGAAACATGTACATTAATGTATCAGGAGAAAGTGACGAAGATTGCATCCGTAATAGATTAATGTCGCTTGATACGGTTTCTATTGTGCCTTGCTCCTCTTTACAGACTGAAACAAGAAGTAAATCACGGATATAAAGAAGTAGTTGGTCAATAAAACCCTCTATATCTCTTCCGCTTTCCATAATTTCATGAAATATTTCTACAGATAACTCAGGATTTTTTTCAATAAAACTGTTAATCAAACTTGAGATTTTCTCCTCACTGACAACCCCAAAAATATCGTAAACATCTTTTAATGTTATTTTCTCGTGACAAAATGAAGCGAGCTGGTCTAGGATAGATTCAGAATCTCTTAATCCTCCCGGGCATATTTTGCGATGGATTGAAAAACTTCTTCCTCTGCTGAGATGTTCTCGGTTTTGCAAATCTGTGCAAGCCTGTCGCTTATATCAGGCACAGAAATATTTTTAAAATCAAACCTCTGACAGCGCGACTGAACGGTGTCGGGAACACGGCTTGGCGAGGTTGTAGCAAAGATAAATTTTACATGTTCAGGAGGCTCTTCAAGTGTTTTTAGAATTGCATTGAACGCTTCCTTGGTTAACATATGCACCTCATCTATAATGTAAATTTTATATCTTGAAACCGCCGGAGCATACCCCACATTCTGCCTGATATTCCTTACCTCATCTATACCGCGGTTGGAAGCTCCGTCTATTTCCAGGACATCAATATCATTCCCATTTGTAATACTGTTACATGTTGAGCATTTATTGCAAGGGTTGCCGGCCTTTCCTTTTTGACAATTAAGGGCTTTTGACAATATCCTTGCCATAGATGTCTTGCCAACTCCTCTTGGGCCAGCAAACAAATACGCATGAGCAACACGGTCAGACTGAAGGGCGTTTACCAATGTAGTAACTATATGCTTTTGCCCGACAATCTCGTTAAATGATTTTGGCCGATATCTTCTCGATAGAACAATATATGACATATCTTACTTAAATTAGCAAAAAGTAGCCGTGCACTTTTTTTCGATTCTCTTTCCGTTGGACTTTCCAGGCAGTTAGCTCCGACCAGGCAGCCTCACGGCACATAAGTACCAATGCTTATGGCTGCTTGCTTCCGCATCTGACCAGGTTCACATAGCCTTATTGCATGAGACCCAGCCTTCAACACCACTTGCTTAAAAAGCACCAAAAGTCAGAAAAACCTCCAAAAAGCGATCGACCCTGCGTAAGCGGTTTGCAGGTAACAAGGAACCGCTAGCTCCCCGTCTAGCACGGCCAAAATCTTGATAAATCTCTCTTAATGTACAAACATTTCTTATTTATGGCGGAGAGGGCGGGATTCGAACCCGCGAGGCAGTTGCCCACCTACACGCTTTCCAAGCGTGCTCCTTCGGCCACTCGGACACCTCTCCAATCCGAGACTGAGAGAGGGAGGTTCAAGCCCCTGGCCCAACCTGGGTAAATATTGTTTCCTGGGTTTCCATATCAAAACGGAGGGAGCGAGATTCGAACTCGCGTGAAGATTTCTCCCCAACTGGTTTTCGAGACCAGCGCTTTCAACCGCTCAGCCATCCCTCCACACTAATATGGCCTGCTGTTTCAACCGTTGGATCAATCACCCCGACATTTTTCCAGAAAAAATTGTTTCAAGAGCAAACTACATTCATTCTCTAAAACCCCAGAGACTACATTCAAACGGTGATTTAAATGAGGATCATTAACCAGATTTACTATCGATTCACAGGCACCGTATTTTTCGTCCTTTGTTCCGTATACCAGGTTTTTACCCTGGCCTGAACCAAGGCCCCTGCACACATTGTACATGGCTCCAAGGTTACATAAACAGTGGTATTGCTTAACCTCCAATTTTGAAGATATGCAGAAGCCTGTGTGATTGCAATCATTTCAGCATGAGCTGTGGGGGTCTGATAACAACTCTCGCTGATTATGCGCCTTTGCAATAATGCTGTTTTCGTAAATAATTATGACCCCAACAGGGACTTCATCACTTTTGAAGGCTTTTTCTGCTTCAGCAATTGCCAGTTGCATATAATATTCATGCGAACGGAATTCAGTTATCATAGACTTTACAACCTGGAACTCAAAAGGATGGATACGCGCCCAGCACGATTCGAACGTGCAACCCCCGGTTTCGTAGACCGATACTCTATCCAATTGAGCTATGGGCGCAATATTCTCACCAGACATTTGCTATTTAAACCGGTGCTATAATCAATAACAAGGTTTTCATCAAAGCATACCAGCAAACATGGTGGCCGCCTCAATAAACGATTCCATGAAACCACGATGAATAAAAAATTTAATAATGGCGAGGCCGACGGGACTCGAACCCGCAACATCCAGATCGACAGTCTGGTACTCTAACCAGTTGAGCTACGGCCCCACTCCTTTCCTGAAAACAGTCTTAAATCTTTTATTTCTTATATGATGGTGGGCGATATAGGACTCGAACCTATGACATCTTGCTTGTAAGGCAAGCGCTCTAGCCAACTGAGCTAATCGCCCTTATTTACGAGCGAATCAAGTTTAGCATTATGAATTATTATGTCAATAAATTTTTGAATCTACTATCATTGAACCTAACTTATCCTTGACTTAACAGATAATCAAGCCTATATTATGTTTACAGAAAAGCACAAAAAAGAATCGAATAAACAGCTTTCCAGGAACGTTTTAACGAGGTAAATTTAAAAAATGTACAAGAGGAAACATCTTTATAAACTCATAATCTTTCTTTTCGCACCCCTGATAGTTATCTTCTTCGCCATATCGCATAGCAGTTCACTTAACAAAAATTTTGATGAAGAGATTAATCAGGCAAAGGATGAACACAAGTTTCGCCTAGTTTACAAAGTCTGTTCTTATTTAGATAGATTTTACGTTGAACCTGACAGAATAAAACCGAAAGAGATGCTGGTAGAATCACTTTCCTGGCTCGAAAGGATAATTCCCGAAGTGCAGGTTAACGTAAATGATGAATCAGAAGAAGTTGAAATCCTGGTTGATAAAACTTCTAAAATAATCGACATTTCACGAATACGACGATTGGGTGAATTATATAATACCTTAAACGACGTTCTGCATTTTGTAAACGAAAACAAATATCACGAAATCGAAGCTGAAGATATTGAATATGCGGCAATTAACGGTATGCTTGCACAATTAGATCCACATTCAGTTGTCTTCCCGCCTAAAGATTTTACAGAGTTTAAAATAGGAACTTCAGGCAAATTTGGCGGGCTCGGTATGGTGGTTGGCCTGAGAGATGGAATGCTAACCGTGATTTCTCCTATTGAAGGAACCCCTGCATTCAGGGCGGGCCTTAAATCAGGAGATAAAATTATTGCAATTGACGAAGATTCAACCATAAACATGTCGTTACAAGAGGCTGTCAACAAGCTCAGAGGCGACCCTTCTACCTCTGTTATACTGATAGTAGAAATTAAAAAATCCCAAACCAACAAAACAGTCACACTGATAAGGGAAATTATTGCAATACCCAGTGTGGGCTCAAAATTAGTTGACGGTAACATAGGATACATAAAGATAAGAAATTTTCAGGAAGATACATCACAAGCTTTAGAAGAAAAAATTGCGGAACTTACAGCAGAAAGCGGAACATTAAAAGGACTCATTCTAGACCTTCGAAATAATTCCGGAGGTTTGTTAGGCCAGGCAATTGCCGTTGCAGACAAGTTTCTTTCTTCCGGTATGATTGTAGTAACGGTAGAACCAATGGGTAAACAAAAGATCCAAAAGGCTAAAAAGTCTTCCAGGGATCTCGCAAAAAGTCCGCTAGTTGTAATTATTGATGCGGGAAGTGCCTCTGGTGCAGAAATAGTTGCAGGTGCTCTGAAAGATAATAATCGGGCTATCCTTATCGGTGATACCAGTTTCGGGAAGGGTTCTATACAGCAACTGGTCGACCTGATGAATGGAGCGGCGTTAAAACTTACGGTAGGAAAGTACCTGACTCCAAACTTTACTGATATACAATCAGTAGGCATTGCTCCTGATATTTTGCTTGCTCAATCACAAGTATCAGAAGATGAAATTATCTTATTCAATGAAAGCAAGCACTTCAGAGAAAAAGATTTAAAAAAACACTTAGACGAACATTCAAAAGCTGAATTACCTTATGAAAAGATTAAATATCTATCCTTCACTGATACTGATACTGATAGCGAAACAGAAGAACAAAAACAAAAACAAAAAGACGAAGATTACTATAAAATACCAGACCTGGAGAAAGATACACATGTGCAATTCGCTAAAAGAATTATCCTTAATACCCCTTCTTACGATAATAACGACGATCTCCTGGGCCAATTAAAGCCAATTTTCGAAGATTTCAAAAAAGATGAAGAAGTGAAAATTTCAGATGCCTTAAGTACTCTGGACATTGACTGGTCTACAGGGGAAACAATCACTCTTCCATCGGCTACCACAAATCTTCATCTTGTTCCGTCTAATGGAAAACTTAAAGCCTCGGAAGAACTAAAAATAGAAATCAGTGTCACCAATAATAGCACAGGCACTTTATACCAATTGAGAGGTATAACAGAATCCAAGAACCTTCTCATCGACAAGCATGAGTTTGTTTTTGGTAAGGTTGAAACCGGTATGACAAAAACATCTTCTAAAACAATCAAAATTCCACAAAACTCTATAAGCAGAAAAGACGAGCTTTTCATTAAATTCTCTGAATTTAACGAACATGCTCCGGAAGACATAAAAAGCGCAATATCAATTGCCGCTCAACCCAAGCCTGTTTTTTCATATTCATATCAGATAATTGACGAGGGTGAGGGGCTGACAGGAAACGGAGACGGAATAATACAAAAAGGGGAAGTCGTAGACCTTGTACTCTTTGTTAAAAATATCGGCAAAGGAACATCAGAAAAAAATATTATCGCCCTGAGAGATTTGAACCATAAAGAAGTCTTTATAGAAAAAGGTAAAACGGAATTAGGGGAATTACTACCGGGAGAATCAAAATCTTTTAGGTTAAAACTTTCGGTAAGGGACACTCTGGAAGCTGACAGTTTTTCTGTTGATATAACTATTGCAGATATCACTTTTGGGACCCGTATTTCCGGTAAATTGGAATTTAATGTAGACCAGAATAATAACGGCGAAAAAATACAATTAACAGACAAGGCTCTTAAAGTAACTGGTAATTATGTTCCTATTTACAACGGCAAATCTCTCTCAACCCCCATTATAGCCTATGCAGGTAATGGAACCATTCTTATGGCTGACAAAGAAACGCAGAGGTGGTCGTGGTGTCGCGTAAAAATGCCGGAAGGCAGATTCGGATGGATACCTTCCGACAATGTAGAAATCAGTACACTTGCAGGATCTAATCAACAAACGGCCCCAGAACTTTTTTTGCAAAACGTTCCTCCGCAAATAGAACTTGATTCGCAAGACCTGCATGATACATTCAGGCAGGAGTATCTATCTCTCTCCGGTACAGCCAGAGACGACAATACAATAAAATATGTCTACATCCTTGTAAATGATGATAAGGTGTTTTATCGGTCTAATAGAGAGGCATCTGAAACAGATAAATCAAACCTCTCTTTTGCCAGCGATATTCCACTTGAGGATGGTCCAAATATTATCTCCATAGTCACCAGAGACGACCAGGATTTGCTATCAACAAAATCATTTGTCGTCACAAAAATTCCTTCCCCGGAAGTTATAAAAACAGTTTCCTCGGAAAAAGGTAAATCATAAAAAACACAAGGGAATGTTCAGCGGCGGGAAGACCATGTAGTAATAATTAAATAATCTCATCTGTCCCGGTTTTTCCATAAGTAATTTCACTAATATACTTTTGTTATAGGTAAGGTTTCGTCACATATTATGACAAGCGTATAATACACAAGTGAAAGGAGCGAAAGTGACTACAAAGGGCGCTTCAGGCTTTAATGAATGGGCCATAGCTATCTGGAGATTCTTGAGGTCGTTGATTGTTACTGCGATAGGAGTGACTTTAATCTACCTGATTTGCAGGTGGTTGATAAGTTAAATAACTATACTGACTATTTTGTGATTTTGCGTGAGCGCACTCAGTCATTTTTTACCCTTGACTTCATTCCAGACAAAAGGGGATAAATGTTCTTCTTATCATTGCTCTGCTCCGCTTCCTGTAATCGCAGGAATTACAAACTCCTCTTTAATGCCGTTTCCGTTTCTTATTTCCCAGACGGTATGTTGCTTTTTACACTGCGCCCTGAGAGAGACGTTGCTTTTCAGTATTTGTGATGGCAATTTTAAATCTATCGCCTGAACCGGACATACCTTCACGCATGCCCCGCATGTCCAGCAATCTGCCTGGGATCTAATCTCAGCCTTGTGTGCCGCATTACGGAACAATAAATCACCCGGACAGATCCTTTCGCAAAGTGCTTCTTTAAGCTTTCCGCATCCATTACATACGTTTTTATTTATAAAGATACTCATTTTCTTTTTTCAATGCCCTTTTGATAATTCTCACTCTGTCTTCTACCGGGTCATAAACGGAATTAACAAATCCCAGCCAGTTTGTATCGTCTTTTTCAGGATAATCTGTGCGGGTCTGAAAGACCGGCCAGCGCGTCTCTTTTCTATAAATAAGGTGTTCGATCAAAACCTTTGCAACATCAAACCTGTCGATTAGCTCCAGGCACGAAACAAGTTCGTGTTTATCCCCCGCACTGAGGAGTTGCAACTTGCCATTTAATTTCTTAAGTTTTTTCCTGGCAATAATCAGTTTAGATTCTGTCAATTCATAATGTGATGTTGCCCCACCGGCATATTCGTCCATTATCTCCTGAAGATTCCTTTCCAGTTCTTCAGGAGACATTCCTTCCCTGCCATTCATACAGCTCAGTATTCTTTCTTTCTCTTTATTTATTCCTTCACCATTAATATGCAGTAATTCGATTCCCTTAACTTCTTCAACAGCTGCCTTTGCCGCTATCTTTCCTTCAACCCAGGCACCGCTTACATATTTCTTGGGAGCGCCGCCTGCTACATCACCGGCGGCAAACAGGCCGCTTATGGTTGTCCTTCTCTCGCCGTCAATCCAATAACCCGCCTGACAATGCCCTCCGATTACGACCGGCTCCATACCTCCAATTTCCACAGGCCGTTTCCTCGGATTATATCCGTCATTTGCCCATAAAAGAACAATAGCGGGATTCATGTTTAAATAAACTTCCTTGTAGTTTTTTTCTTCCTCGATACTCAAGTCTTTGGTATCAAAGTAGCATGGGCCTCTACCTTCTCTCTCTTCCTGTAAAGTTGCCAATAAGCGATGGAGAGATAAACATCTCTTTCCTCCAAGATGTTTATATCGTTCCTCCAGGTATTCTTCACCATGGGCATTCCTTTGCTTTATATCTGAACCCTGACCTATTGTGCCTGTTGGAGCATTTACCCCCTTAACCCTTAAAGGGATAAACCGGTTTTCAAAACTCGTCATTTCTGCACCAATACGAATGCCCATCGCATAACCCGTACCTACATTCCATGGGCAATACCACGTCGTGTTACGTGCGTCACCTGTTTTTATTGGCTTATAAAGCCTAGTAGCGCCGCCCGTGGTTACTATTACCGCTTTGGCATGAATAACATAAAACTTGCCGTCCCGATTACCAAATCCATAGACCCCTCTTACACGCTCACCATCAAAAATAAAATTTGTTGCGACCACCCTGTTTAAAACTTTTACGTCCGCACGATACACGGCTGCGGCAAGAATTGGCTTTAGCCTCTCACCATAAATCCTTATACTCCTTTTCCCCCTACTCACGTAATTACCATTTTGATCTTTTTCAATCGGAAGGCCCAGTGCCTCAACCTGTTTGACCGACTCATTAAGGCCTTTTGCAATTGAATGTACCAGGTCTTCTCTGATTACACCGAAAAACTCATCCTTTACGTATTCAACATACGTTTCAGGTGTCTGGCCAGTATTTAGATAGGCATTTATCGCATTAAGTCCCATTGCAAGGCAACCACTTCTTTCAATGTGTGCTTTTTCCATAACAATACATTTAATACTTTGATCAAGTTTCTTCGCTTCAATTGCTGCCATACACCCGGCAGCGCCTCCCCCAATAATCAAAATATCAGTGTCCAGTTTTACAGTAGAGATTTCTTTCATTATTCGTCTATAATCCTGACTTCGCACGTTACCTTTTCTTTTAGTTCTGCCACGGCTGATCCGAAAAAGAATCTTGATAAACCGGACCTTTTCCGTCTTGTAACTAAAATCAGGTTTACCTCTTCTTTTTCGACTACAGATAACACTACTTCTAAAAACGTACCTCTTTTGACAATCGATTTGTAATCAATACCCCTGTTTTTAGCCACCTCTTCGATCTCCAGAATCTTGTCTTTTCCTTGCACTGAGTATTCATCCAAAACCGCATTAAAGAGATTCTCGGTTGTTTTCCCTCCAATCCACCCCTCCTCAGTCAGGCTGTCAAATATTTTCTGTGGTACCTCATAATCTACGACAAAAAGTATTATCAACATGGCATTTTCTTTACTTGCAATGTCAACTGCCTCCTTGACGCATTTATCAGATTTCCTTGTAGTCGAAAGTATCAGTAGTATTTTGTCCATTGTTCACCGATTTTAATATAAGGATTCTAAATCACAATCCAAGGCCCAGGATCGGCCAGTAGAAATAGGCAAAAATATTGAATAACATCCATGCTGCAATTTTCAGTATTATCCCTCCCTTAAACGCATCGCCCGGTTTAATGAAACCAGATGAGTACGCAATGGCGACTGCCGGAGTGCCCATGGGCAGAATAAAGGCCAAGCCTGATGGAACAGCTACGGCCAATGTAGTAATTACGGGATCTATTGAAAAATCTATTGCAAGCCCTATCGTTATCGGCATTAAGAGTGCAACTACTGCCGTATTACTTATGGCTTCGGTCAAAAAGATTGCAACAAGTGATATCATCATAATTAAAACAAATGGTGATTGGATTGACCCCAAAAGGGTTATATCTACCAACCAACGGGTTGCACCTGTCTTCCCCATAGCAAAGCCAAGACATATTGCACCTCCGTACATAAGTATCAGACCCCAGTTTACATCTTCTTCCACTTCCTTCCATCGCAACAGCTTAAAAACAAAGGCAATAACAACCGCTGCCAATGCAATATTAGCCAAACCAAATTTCTCTCCGAAACAAATCCATGAGAATATTGTTACAACCATCAGAATCCCTATAGACCATTCATCCCGTTTCATTCTACCTATGCATGCAGTTCTATTAATTAGAAGTATTCGTGCTCTTTTTACATCTTTTATTTCTGCAGGAAAGAGGAAAATCAACAACAAATACGTGACTGCCAGCATTGCTATAACTGTTGGCAAAGCTGCCAGGGCCCATTTAATAAAGCCTATAGATTCACCTGTAACATCCCGAAGTATACCAACTGCCAAAGGTGCTCTTGCGCCGCCAAGGAACGTCGCTACTCCTCCTATAACACATCCCCAAGCCATCCCGAAAAACAGTGCCTTACCATAATTGCTTTTTGTCGGCTTTAGTTCCAGGCTTGCAGAAATAGCTACAACAATTGGAAACATCATGGCGGCCACAGCATGTTCTGACATCCAAAATGAAAAAAATGCAGAAAGCGCGATAACACCCAAAAGCAATATCTTCGGAGAATGACCAAACCATTTCAAGAATATCAACGCCATTCGATTGCTTAAACCTGTCCTCGTAACAGAAGATGCTAAAATAAATGCCCCCAGTATAAAAAAAACAGCCTGATTACCAAAGAGAGAGTAAGTTTTGTCTGCCGGTAAAACTCCCATTAAGGGAAAAAGTATGATAGCAAGAAGACTTGTTATCATCAGTGGTATCACGTGGCTAACCCAGAAAATAACACAGAGTACAAATATAGCCAATGCTTTCTTTCCATCACTGGTAAGCCCTTCTGGGACAGGCAGATAGATGATTAAGCCAAACAAAAATATGGCAACTGATAGAATAGTATATCTATATTTTTTTGTCAGATAGGATGAATCCAAATTTATTTTCCCGTTAAAATAATTACATTACTTTGTTGCAAAGTTAGTCAAGAATAGATGAAAAAATTTATGTATGGTACATTGAACCTTCTTTTTGAGACCTTTCCTGTGTTACGAGATTCTTAATTGTTATATTTTCTATACTTGCCAACATTGAATCATACATTTTCTGCCATAAATCCTTTAACACGCATGAGGCCTCAATTGAACAGCATGCAGATAGAGATGATATTCTCTCGTTTACGCAGTCTATTGGTGCCAGGGACCCCTCAAATAACTCTATTATCTCCCTGACACTTACTTCGCCAGGATCTCTGGCGAGACAATGCCCGCCATTTGCCCCCCTAACACTGACTATCACACCGCCGTTTTTCAGTGTTAACAGTATTCTCTCAATAAATGATTCAGGAATATCTCTGCTACTTGCTATCTCTCTACTTAAAACTAGTCCTTTGTCATATCTTTGTCCCAACTCTAAGAGAGCAAGTATTGCATATTCTGTTTTGCTGGACAGTTTCATTGTAAGTTATATGGATATAATATGTTAGCAACAATCAAGTTTGGCAGGGGTTTAAAATCTTAAACCTCTGCTAAAGGCGTTATTTTATTCTTGACTAACTTTGCAACAAAGTCAAATTATATTGTTAAAAAAAGATTTGTCAACTTAATTCTTTTGTAACCTAATAAATCCAAGTGATAACCTAAACTCTGTAATAACGCAATTTAGGAGTTAAAAACAGGTGGAAAGATATTTTGTTGTAAATTGTTATGTTTTTCAGCTTTAGGCACTTTTAAACTTGGAACTTTTAGATGTAATACTTATCTTTACCATGCCATTAGTTCTCCAACAATCTCTTCCACGAGGTCTTTTATCGTTACTATTCCTATTGATTCGTTATCTTTATTGGTAACAATCGCTATTCGCTGTTTCGTCTTTTGCATTCTTACCAGTGCATCATCTATAAGTGTTTCTGCGTTAAGGCATTCGGTATCTTTCAAGAAATCGCTTATAGTTGACTTTTCCGTACCAACACTCAAAAAATCAAATAAGTTTATTACGCCAATAATATTACTTTTCGAATCCTTAAAAACAGGAATCCTGGAGAACCTTACATTTTTTGCAAAAACCTTTATCTGCTCGACACTTGCATCGTGTGAAACCAGGGCTGTCCTTTTAAGCGGTATCATAATTTTCTTTATCGGGATACTTCCAAGCTTCATAATATTTCTTGCCATCAAATCCTGATAACCGGAAATGATTCCTTCTTCAACTCCTTCCCTTATGAAAAATCCCAATCTGTACGGTGTAAAGATCGTTGTCCTTTTACTCACATTTTTTAGAAATAGTTGTGGAATTTTATTTGCACCTTTCAAAACGTATACTAAAGGAAGGAATAGTTGTGAAAAGAATTTGACACTTGACGATGCGGTGTAAAGAAATGTGTCTGCTCTTCTCTGGCAAATATTCTTCGGCATAACCTCTGCAAAAACCAGCATAATTGGCGCCAGGATCAGAGTTGCAACCAGTTCAGGATTAGCCTGAGAGATATTTTTGACATGATATTTGTAAACGTTGCAGCGGCCAGGTAATTCACAATATTATTGCCGATTAATATTGTGCATATCAGAGCTTGTGGATCTTCTAATAATCTTTTAATAATTTTTGCACTTCGTATCCCTCTGTCTACCTTATACTGCAGCCTGACACGGTTGATACAGTAAATGGCAATCTCAATACCTGAAAAATACGAAGAGAATAAAATAAACAGAATTAACAAATAATATTCAGTCATCTTTGTCTTCGTCCGCCTCTTCTTTTACTTTCATTTCTTGTAATATCGAAGTAATGCGCCTCTTCCTGACGCCCTCAATTGTAAAAACAAAATCTTCATATACCACAGAATCACCTTTTTTTGGAATATGTTCAAGCAAAGTAATGACAAATCCGCCAACAGTATCAACTCCCATTGGTTCTATTTCCACGCCAAAAGTATCGGCCCAATCGCGAATACTCAAATTACCGGAAATCAGGTATTTATTTTCATCAATCTTTTCGAGTGTTTCTCTGGGCTTCTCATGTTCATCCTGAATTTCACCAACAATTTCTTCTATAATATCCTCAAGTGTAATCAGTCCTGCAGTACCACCATACTCATCTACAACAATGGCCATCTGGCTGCCTTCGCGCCTGAACTGCCGCAGTAATCCTTCAATACTCTTCGTTTCAGGAACAAATTGAATTGGTTTCAAAATGCTCCTTAATTCTACATTCGGATCAAGAAAAACGTCCTTCGCATGTATTATGCCTAGAATGTTATCTGTCGTTTCTTCATAAATGGGAAACTTAGGTATGTTTTGTTTTCTACGTGCAAGTTCAATAAAGCTCCTCTACCGGTCGGCGACATCGTGCAAATTCATATCCACCCTTGGAAGCATTATCTCTTTGACCTGCACTC
>CAXGMX010000005.1:0-28585 GCA_964010955.1 uncultured bacterium | reverse complement strand
CTATGCGAAGGAAAGCTGCGTTAGTAAGGCCGCGCTCCTGTGCCTCAACACTTCCGGTCCACAGGCGTGAACCCTTCATATCAATACCGATAAAATTCCTATCGGGATATTTCTCTGCAAGAGCAATGGTATAAGCACCTTTGCCGCACGCTAATTCCAGGGTGATTGGATTGTTGTTCTTGAAATAATCTTCCGCCCAGGTTCCATAATACCTGAAATCATCCTGTTCCGGTTGATCGGTAGATTGTATGACGTTTTCGAGATTCTCAAGTTCACGGATCTTGTGTAGTTTGTATCTTCTCATAGGCACAATGCTTAGTTAAGCTGATATTGCGTTCCTTTAGTTTTGCATATTATGTTATAATATAGTTTAATGTGTTTTTTGCAAATGGAATAAACTTGATATACGCTTAGATGTTGAAATTTTGAAAAGAATCGGAGGAATGTAGTTATGTTTAAGACCCTTGAGGGAAAGAAGTTGTCTGATGAAATTAAGGCAAAAGTAAAGAAGGATGTTGCAGAACTTAGAGGGAATGGTGTTGATGTCGGCCTTGCCCTCATACTCAGCGGTAATGATCTGGCATCAAAACAGTATTTCAATTCAATTCTAAAAGCTGCTGAAAAGGTTGGGATAAATGTATATGAACACATTTTATCCCCGGATGTATCAATTAACGAAATTTTGAATCTGGTCAATTCTATAAATAAAGATGAAAGAATGAATGGCCTTTTGGTCTTTTTCCCTTTACCCCCCAGGGTTAATGCAAGAAGGGTTGTAAATGCCATTATACCTGCAAAGGATATAGATGGTCTGGGGGCAGTCTCTGTAGGGAGGTTGGCAGCCGAGGAGTCTACATTTCAACTATTCCACGACGACTTACATGCAACATTAACCGATGAAAGACGTATACTTAGTGTTTCTAATTTCCTCCCGTGTACTCCATTTGGTGTTATCAGGTTACTTAAATATTCCGGAGTTACTATAAAAGGAAAAAAATGCGGTGGTTATCGGGAAGAGTCTTGCTACCGGCAAGCCTCTTTCTTTAATGTTACTTGCTAAAGAAGCAACAGTAACCACATGCCATAGATCAACACATGATCTTGCGTTTCATCTGAAAAATGCTGATATTATCTGTTCAGCCACAGGTGTAAGAAATCTCATTAAAGGGGATATGATAAGTGATGGAGCTGTGGTTGTTGATATAGGAGTCAGTGTGTTGGGTGACGGTAAGATCGTTGGTGATGTTGACTTTGAATCTGTTTCTAAAAAGGCATCTATGATAACACCGGTTCCCGGTGGTGTAGGTCCTGTTACTATAGCTATGCTGTTAGAGAATACAGTAAGATCTGCACAGAGGAGTGAATTGCTTACAGTTTAATCTTATATCAAAAATCCCGGGCTAAAAGTTATTGCTCTATTCTAACCGTTATGCCTCTTTCAGCTAAATAATCCTTTACTTCAGAGACTTCGTATTCTTTAAAATGGAATATAGAGGCGGCTAATGCTGCATCGGCCTTGCCTGTAGTGAATACATCATAAAAGTGCTCAAGTTTTCCCGCGCCGCCGGAAGCTATAATGGGTATCTCCAGACTCTCGGAAATTGATCTTGTTAGTTCCAGGTCAAAACCGTCCTTGGTACCATCACAGTCCATACTCGTAAGGAGTATTTCACCGGCGCCTCTTGATTCTACTTCTCTTGCCCATTCAATAGCGTCCTTACCGGTAGGGGTGCGTCCTCCATTTATGAACACCTCCCATCCATCACCTTCTCTTTTGGCATCGATGGCTACCACGATGCATTGACTGCCGAAACGCCTTGATGCTTCGTTTACAAAATCAGGGTCTTTTACGGCGGTAGTGTTTATGGATACTTTGTCTGTGCCGGCATTCAGGAGGTCCCTGATGTCTTCAATAGTGCGAATTCCACCGCCAACCGTAAGCGGCATAAAGACTTCTTCTGCCGTATGCCTGACTACGTCGAGAATAATGTTCCTTTTCTCATGTGAAGCCGTAATGTCAAGAAAGACCAGTTCGTCTGCGCATTGCTTGTCGTATAACTCCGCAATCTCTACAGGGTCACCGGAGTCCCTTAATTCCAGAAACCTTGTTCCCTTTACCACTCTGCCGTCCTTAACATCAAGGCAGGGTATAATGCGTTTTGCTAACATTAAGCGTTTAGTACCTCAACATTGATAAAATATTGTCGATATAACATATGTTGTTGTAATAACATTAATTAAAATCTGAAATAATGTGTGTATGTTCTATTTAGAAATCCTTTAAAGGACTGCTGGCATTAGCATATAGTTTCTTGGGTATCCTGCCTGATAAATGTGCCAGACGGCCTGACTCACATGCCAGCTTCATCGCCCTAGCCATTTTGATCGGGTCTTTTGCCAGGGCTATACCAGTATTCAACAATACACCCTCACAACCAAGTTCCATGGCGACTGTCACATCTGATGCGGTGCCTACGCCTGCATCAACTATAATGGGTACACTTAATGTTTCGAGAATGATTCTTATATTATTCGGGTTTAAGATTCCCTGGCCTGAACCTATCGGTGCACCCGCAGGCATTACACTGGTTGCACCTGCATCCTGAAGCCGTTTAGCTGCTATCGGGTCATCAGAGGTGTAAACGAGGACGGTGAAGCCTTCCTTGACCAGTACCACAGTGGCTTTTAGTGTATCAACTGGGTCCGGCAGCAGTGTGTTCTCATCACCCAGTACCTCCAGCTTTATTAAGTCTGATATACCCATTTCTCTGGCCAGAAATGCCGTCCTGACAGCCTCATCGGCAGAATAACACCCGGCAGTATTAGGTAGTATCGTATATTTGTCTTTATCAATATGGTCGAGTAATGATTCTCCCGGCTTGCCGCCAATGTTTGCACGCCTGACCGCTACTGTGATAACCTCCGCACCACTGGCCTCCAGGGCCTCCTTCATTATATCAAAGGTTTGATATTTTCCCGTACCAACAAACAATCTGGAGTTAAACTCATATTTACCAAGCTTAAGAACTGTATCTTCCATTTCATCCCCCGCCAACAAAAGTAACTATCTCCAGACTATCATTTTCCTGCAGAATCTTTTCATTAAATTGTGTACGAGGAACGATTTTATGATTTAATTCTACTGCAACGTATCTATTATCAATATCCAGACTTTCCAATAGTTTAGATACAGAGGTTTCTGTCGGACATTCCTTATTTTCACCATTTACGTTGATTTGCATCAATTAAGATTTTTCTTTAACTGGTTCAGGTTTAAGTTCTCTTCCCATTACATAATTGTCTATTGCTACAGCCGCCTTCTTACCGGCACCCATTGCGAGGATTACGGTTGCGGCCCCGGTAACTATATCGCCTCCTGCAAATACGCCTTTCTTTGATGTTACTCCTGTTTCTTCGTCGGCGACTATGTTGCCTCTCCTGTTAGTCTTTAAGCCGGGTGTTGTGGTAGGTACAAGTGGATTAGGACCGTTACCTATGGCAACAATTACGCATTCAACATTCAGAACAATTTCAGAACCCTCGATAGGTATTGGACGTCTCCTTCCTGATTCATCCGGTTCGCCCAATTCCATTCTTATACATTCCAAACCCTTTACCCATCCATTTTCATCACCTAAGATCCTGATAGGGTTCATCAGGAATTTGAACTTCAGGCCTTCCTCTTCACCATGATGAATTTCATCTATTCTGGCAGGCATCTCTGTCCTGGATCTGCGGTAAACAACGTAAACTTCTTCTCCACCCAGACGTAGAGCTGTTCTGGCTGAATCCATTGCCACGTTTCCACCACCCAGTACGGCAACCTTCTTTTTTCTCAAAACCGGTGTCTCGTATTCCGGATCATATGCCTTCATCAGATTTACCCTGGTCAGGTATTCATTGGCTGAATATACGCCGTTGAGATTCTCTCCCTGTATCTGCATGAACATCGGTAGGCCGGCTCCGGTACCCAGGAAAACTGCGTCAAAGCCATTATTTAAAAGTTCATCTACCGTCTCGGTCTTTCCTATAACAGAATTCAATTCAATCTTGACTCCCATTTTTCTTAAATAATCGACTTCAGATTCTACTATGGATTTTGGCAGTCGAAATTCCGGTATTCCGTAGACCAGTACACCACCGGCTTTATGTAATGTCTCGAAGATGGTTACATCATGTCCTTTTTTTGCCAGATCCCCGGCTGCAGTAAGACCGGCAGGACCGGATCCTACCACGGCAATCCTGTGTCCGGTTTTCTCAGGTATTTCCGGAATAAATACATCGCCGTGTTCTCTTTCATAATCCGCTACAAACCGCTCAAGATTACCTATACATACGGGATCGGATTTTTTGCCAACTACACAAACCTTTTCACATTGATCTTCCTGTGGGCATACTCTGCCGCATACGGCGGGGAGGCCGTTAGTTTCTTTTATCTTACGGGCTGCACCAATAAAGTCACCTTCACCTATAAGCTTAATAAACGCAGGAATATCTATGTTAACAGGACATCCTTCATAGCATAACGGCTTTTTGCATTGAATACATCTACTAGCCTCCTTTTGTGCCAATTCAATATTAAAGCCATAGGGAACCTCTTTGAAGTTCTTTGCTCTTGTTTCTGGTTTTTGTTCAGGCATTGTTTGCCTTGGAATTTTTGGTTTCTTTTCCCCTTCTTTTAAAACAGTCTGCTGACTCAAAAGATCCTCTTCGATCTTTTTATAGGTTTCGGTCTTTTCCTCATCCATCTTGCATTCTTCTGCTTGAGCGTCTTTCCGGCTATCATCCGTTTCGCTATCAGTATAAACCTTTAACCTTTTCATCAATGTACCAAAGTCAACCTCATGGCCATCAAACTCAGGGCCGTCTACACAGGCAAATTTTGTCTTGCCGCCTACTTCTACACGACATGCACCGCACATCCCGGTTGCGTCTACCATAATTGGGTTAAGGCTTACTATTGTCTTGATATTATATGGTTTTGTTACTTTGCATACGGCGCCCATGAGCGGTACGGGACCAACGGCAAATACGATGTCGTACTTTTTTTTTGTATCGATCATCTCCTGAAGTATTTGTGTAGGAAAGCCGTGGAATCCCTTGGAGCCGTCGTCCGTAGCAATCAATAATTCATTACTGATTTCACGAAGTCGGTCCTCCATCAGCAGCAAACTCTCG
This sequence comes from uncultured bacterium, assembly GCA_964010955.1. Classification (GTDB taxonomy): domain Bacteria; phylum Planctomycetota; class Brocadiia; order Brocadiales; family Scalinduaceae; genus Scalindua. The sequence continues at coordinate 23,407 of CAXGMX010000005.1, read as the reverse complement.
TTTCGTGCGCTTATGATGGAAATCACGTTGTTTCTGGCTTCATGCAGTGCTTCTGTTATTGGCATTGCCAGGGCAATACCCAGGCCGCCGCCGATACATACAGCCGTACCGAAATTTTCAATATGAGTAGGATGTCCTAAAGGGCCTAAAATATCCTTTATACAATCGCCCGGTTCTAAAGTAGCTAATAGTTTGGTAGTATGACCAACAGCTTGAAAGACTATGTCAATAGTGCCCTTATCACTGTCAGAGCCTGCAATTGTCAGCGGTACCCTTTCGCCTTTTTCATCGGTTATCAATACAACAAACTGGCCGGCCTTTCTCTTAACGGCGATCTTTGGTGCGCCAATCGTGATGGAAAAGATTGATTCAGCAATCTTTTCTTTCTCAATTATTTTATACATAGACTTTTTCCTTCATTACATGCGTGTACAATTTAATATAAAATATATTTGTCTAAACCGTCACAGTTATTTCTGTAAATAACAGTTTTCAGGGTTTTGGCGAGCATTTATAATAAGTAAAAAATTTGGATTACGTATTGTAGTTTGTATTATAACAATTTCAAGGAAAAAGAGATTTTGACAAGCTTTGAACGCTCCGATATAATCCGCACGTGTCATAAAAAGCTAAAAGAGCCCACGAAAAACACGAAAAAAGGATGAATTCATCGCTTAAATCAACCAGGTTACAGAAAACAGAGGCTGAGTTATTATCACTGCTTAACGTTCTTTCTGATAAAGTTGATTTAGAGAGGAAGCTGGGCGTGGATTATGTGCAGTTGGCTCCAATTGATATCCATAACGAAAGGAAAACGGACGAATTGAGTAAAACAGAGAAGACTAAAGCACTTAGTAAATTAGAGAAACAGGTAAAGAAATGTACAAAATGCGGGTTATGTAAAGGTAGAACGAATGTAGTCTTTGGGTCGGTGACCCTGACGCAGATCTTATGTTTGTTGGAGAGGCGCCGGGCTATTATGAGGATGTGCAGGGGGAACCATTTGTCGGCAGGGCAGGGCAGCTTCTAACCAAGATTATAGAATCAATAGGTTTGAAAAGAGAGGAGGTATATATTGCCAATATCCTGAAGTGCCGTCCACCGGAGAACAGGAATCCCAACGCCAACGAAATAGTTACATGTACCCCGCATCTGATTAAGCAGATTGAGATAATACGCCCAAAGGTAATATGCGCATTGGGAACATTTGCCGCACAGACATTGCTGGACACTAAGGAGGCTATCGGTAAACTGCGTGGGAAATTCTTTGAATATCAAGGCACAAAATTCCTGCCTACCTATCACCCAGCATACCTGCTGAGAAATCCCAATGATAAGAAAAAAGTCTGGGCTGATATAAAGAAAGTACGGGATTTTCTGAAGGAATGATCCAGCCGCGAAGCCACAAAGACACGAAAAAGAAGGAGAACTCAGCGGTGAAGCGTCAGCAAAAGATTTTGTTTTATATCATTTAAAAGATTTGAATCATTCTTTGTCTCTTCAGCCGGTTGAATACATTGCTTTGAAATATGAAAAGCTTTGGATATATGTTCCTGCTGTCGTCTGGTGAAGATTATGGGCCTTTCAGGTGTGTATTTTACAAACTCCTTAAACTCGGAAATCATATTCTCCTCAAGTGTTGAAATGCCGTCGCCATTCAAGGCGGATACCTGACATACCGGTTCAAACGTATCTCCAATAAGTGTTGACAGGTTTAGTTTACACGGCAGGTCTGCCTTGTTTATTACTGGATAGATGGATACCTTGTGGGAGTTGTCTGCTTTGTGCAGTTCAAGTCTTTCAATAAATTCGATCAACTCTTTGTCTTCTCTTTCTGCAGGTTTAGAATTGTCAAACACAATGATTATTTTATCTGCTTCTCTTAACTGTTTTTTGCTTTCCAGGACGCCGAGCTTTTCTATTTCGTGATCTGTTTCTCTGATGCCGGCAGTATCAATTATTGTGAATGGCATACCGTCGAATGAAATCAATTCATCAACGGCGTCTCTTGTCGTTCCCGGTTCTTTGTGAGTAATTAATCTGTCTTCTTTCAGGAGTTCATTAATTAGTGTGGATTTGCCTGCGTTTGGCTTGCCGGTAATAATCAGCTTCTGAGGTGATGTGATTGCACAGCCGAAGACAGCTGTTTTCAGTATTTCTCTTAACTGGTTGTTGATATTGTTTAACTGCTCTCCGGTATTATCGCATTTTTCTATCTCTTTAATTATTTTATTTACAATAGAGCTTAATGCACCGTTATATTGATCTAGGAGGATTTTAGCGCCTAATCTTGTTTTTACTTTGGGTATTTCTAACAGCGCCTCTTCCTGAATAAGATCAATTTTGTTGTATGTGAGAGAACGATTGACCAGCTCTTTCCAGTGAACCTCCTTTGCTCCTGCGGAGACTACGCATTCAAGTGTCTTCTTTACTGCCCGGATGCCACCGTGGCAATTAACCTCGACTAAATCTTCTCCGGTAAAACTGTCTTGTCCCCTGAGTACGTTTACGATAACCTCGTCAATTGCTGTACCGTTTAAACAAATATCACCGTAGTAAATTCTCTTTGACTCGGCATTCCTCAAGTCTTTCAGTTTCTTTCCCTTGAATACAGTGTTTACTATTCTCAGTGAGTCCTGCCCTGATACCTGTATCACGCCTATTCCTCCTTCACCAATAGGCGTGGAAATAGATGCAATTGTCTCTTTTTTCATGTGGAATCCATTTAATAATTATAGGTACTATTAAGTTGTACGGACAAGGCCATGCATAACCAAGAAAATGTTTAAAAAAGAATTCTGAGAGTTGATTGGAAATCAGCCTTCTACAAACTTGTAATGTATGATAATGAGTCGTTACGTTTATGTATGGTAGTCTGCGTTGATCTTTACGTATTCTTTTGATAGATCACACGTCCAGAGTGTAGTGCTTTTGTTACCTGCTCCAAGGTGTAGTTGAATCGTGATCTCATTCTTCTTCATTTCATTACTGAGTCTCTTTGGGAGGGGCGTAACGGGTAAACCTTTCCTATATATCGTTATTTTGTTAACAGACAACTTCAGTTTAGATTCGTCAAGTGGGATTCCTGCATAACCCGCTGCTGAAACTATCCTTCCCCAATTCGGGTCTTCTCCATTAATGGCGGTTTTTACTAACAGTGATTCTGCTATTGTCCGTGCAATCTTCTCTGCATCTGATATTGATTTAGCCTCGTTTATCTCAACCTGAATAAATTTTGTAGCGCCTTCACCATCCTTTACGATTGCCTTTGCCATGCGCATGGTTACATAATCCAACGCCTTCTGGAAGAGTGCAAGTTCGTTTTTGCTTGACGATGTTATATTGAGGTTGTGTGCCATGCCGTTTGCAAGGATGGCTACCATATCACTCGTACTCATATGGCCGTCTACGGTGATTTTATTAAAAGAGGTTTCTACAGACTTTTTAATGCAGGATTTCAAGGTGTTTAAAGAGATTGAGGCGTCAGTCGTGATGAAGCAGAACATTGTAGCCATTTTTGGCGAGATCATGCCGGATCCTTTTGCTATTGCACCTATGGTAACCTCCTTGCCTCCTATTTTTGTCTTAACGGCAATTTGTTTGGGTACGGTGTCGGTTGTCATTATGGCCTTTGCAATGTTTATTGAATGTGTCTCTTTATTTCCTAAACGTGCAGAGGATTTGTTTATGCCTGATTTTATCTTTGCCATTGGAAGGTGATGTCCGATTATGCCGGTAGAGGCTACTATTACTTTATCCGACTTAATGTTCAGGTGTCCGGACGTAAGCTGTGCCATTGTCTCCGCATCCTTGTAGCCCTTCTTACCTGTGCACGCATTGGCATTTCCACTGTTTACCACTATGGCATGCGCAGTGCCTTTTTGTATGACCTTTTTGCTGTATTTGATTGGCGCTGCGACTATCTGGTTTGTGGTAAAGAGCGCTGCGGCCTTGCATGGTTGTTCCGAGAAGATGATACCGATATCGTGGTTTTTGGTACTTCTTTTTAAACCACAATGTACAGAACCTGCTTTGAAACCCTTTGGAGCAATAACTCCTTTGTGGATTGTCTTGATCATAACATGAAAATAAACATTTGATTTAAGGTAGGAAGACTGCGGCGGATACAACCGTCGACCACAAGCCTTTTTTATCACCCTTTGCCGATTGGGTAGTATTTCTGGATTTTACTATTTTACCACTCATTCGGTATATCTCTTTACGTTCGTCGTAATTCTTCTCAGGATCGAATTCAACTCCTTGCGTACTGGCAAGCATCGATGCTGCCAGGTCTTCTGCATAATCACCGGATATTTCGTCTGTTTCACCAAATGCATGATGTTCGCTCAGGTATCCGTAATGATTAGGTTCGGCAGGTATTGCCAGACCAACTGATGCCGATATCATTCTATTTGGTTCGTTGGTCGAATTAGTACTCATTACACAGAAGACTATCTGGCCGGGTTGTATAAGTTTAAAACCTTGCGATTTTAGGGATGATCTTGCAATTTGGCGGAAAGATGCTTGATACGCTGACTAGATTGCATTTTTCTATACCGGCCTTTCGTAGAGCAAGTTCCAGAGACTGCAACTTCTCTTTATGCTTGCCTACTCCTTTTGTGAAGAAAATTTTTTTTGGTACTGATTGCATTTCTATATTTTAATCTTGAATTTACATAACCCGAACAAATTGGAATAAAATGTAGGGGCGTAAAGTCCTCGGCGCAGTTTGTCAGGGGATGGTTATACGCCCTTACAGGCAACCAAATATTTTTAATACAAATGATTTAGTTTACTAAAAAAGCAAAATCCAATGCAAATTGCAATATAATTTTGTATCAGTGCTCAGGAAATTTCACTTTACAGGTTTACGTTTTTAACTTTTTACCTACTTTCCTTCTTACAGACTGAACTTTTCCGGCGATTCGACCTGTCCTGCCCTTACGATCATCAATTGTGATAGTGGTTAATACGCGGTCTGAATCTTTAAGAATCTTTTTGTGGCATTTCTTAATGAGTTTAAATATCCTGTCCCAGTCACCCTCTAATATGGTACCCATCGCATGCAGTTTGTAATTTATTCCGCTTTCACTGACGATCTTTAATACTTCTGCTACCTGTGTGCTCAAACTGTTTCCCTTGCCTATCGGCACAATACTGAAGTTTACTACCATCTGTTATCTCCTTCTTTATTAAAATCTTGGATTGTTTAGAAACGTATTTGACTTTTGTCTGTAGGGGATTAAAATAGTTTTCTGTTTTAAAGCGGAAGTGGCGGAGTTGGCAGACGCGCTAGGTTGAGGGCCTAGTCCTCGCAAGGGGGTGGGGTTCGAATCCCCCTTCCGTCATTTTAACCTGTTTTATCAACTATTGCCTTTACCAGTCCGGGAATTGTATATTCATCGGCCTTTATAGAGACTTTAATATCCATCTCTTCCGCGGTCTCAGTTGTTATTGGCCCTATGCTTGCAAACTGAACGTTCTCTTTAAGTGCGGACAAGTTGTCTTCACCAACGATCTTGGCAAAATTCCTCACTGTTGAAGAACTTGTGAAGGTTACAATATCAACCGTTCCGTCCTTTAGTTTTTCAAGAACGGTATTGTCTCCGTTAGTCGCGGCAACTGTTTTATAGGCAATTATATCTGCAACATCTGCTCCCATTTTCTGGAGTTCTTCGGGGAGATAGCTTCGTGCTATGTCTGTTCGTGGCATCATGATTCGCTTTCCATTGAGGTCTTCGATTTCTTTTAACACTTCAACCACACTTTCAGCAACATATTTGGGCGGCTGGCAGTCTACTTTAATATGAAATCCCTTTATTCTCTCTGTTGTTGCAGGGCCTATGGAACATATCTTTACTCCTTTAAGATCCCTGACGTCACCGTCAAGTTCAAATAATCTATGAAAGAAACAGTCGACACCATTCACACTGGTGAAGATAATCCAGTCAGTGGACTCTAATCTTTCTATCTCATTGTCCAGAGGGGCGAAATCATCAGGGCTGGTTATATTAATTGTAGGGAATTCCAGGACGTTTGCGCCGAGATCGGTTAGTTGTTCTGAAAACTCACTTGCCTGGTCTCTGGAGCGTGTGACCACTATGGTTTTGCCGAAAAGAGGTCGTGTTTCGAACCAGTTAAGCTGGTCTCTGAGATTTACTACTTCTCCTACGATGGTGATGGCGGGGGGTTTGATTGCTTTTGCCTTTTCTACAATATTTGAGAGCGTGCCTGTTACTGTCTCTTGTGCGGTGGTGGTTCCCCATCTGATTACGGCAACAGGCGTATCCTTGGAGCGGCCGTGTTTGACAAGCTGGCTGACTATGTTTGGAAGATTTTTAATCCCCATATAGAATGTCAATGTGCCTAAACCGGTACTTAGTTTTTCCCAGTCGATATCACTTTGATCTTTTGTCGGATCTTCATGTCCCGTGATAAGACCAAAAGTAGACGTACAAGCACGATGTGTTACCGGTATACCGGCATAATTAGGCGTAGCAATAGCTGCAGTTATACCGGGGACTACTTCAAAAGGTATATTATGTTCTTTTAGTACGAGTGCCTCTTCTCCTCCTCTGCCAAAGACGTATGGATCTCCGCCTTTCAGCCTGGTTACAATCTTGTTTTCCATGGCCTTGTCTACAAGCAATTGGTTAATATCTTCCTGTTCCATTGTGTGCTGATTCCCTTTTTTCCCGACATAGATTATTTCCGCATCGTCTCTGGCATTTTTTAACAGAGAATAGTTAACGAGGTAATCGTATACAATGACATTGGCTTTTTTGATACACTCAAGCCCTTTTACTGTAATTAGCCCCGGGTCACCGGGACCTGATCCTACAAGGTAAACGATTTTATTTTTCATTGTTCTTTGCCTATTTCTTTGTTTCAGGTTAAAGTTTATTCTTTATTCTTTGTAGTGCTTCTTTTGCATATTCTTTCACTTCATTGTTTCTCTGCAGACTTTTATTCAATTGCTTAAAGTCGGTAAGGATTTTGTTTTTAATATCTTCCTTATGTGCCATCATGACAAGAAGCTTGGTAATATCTCTTTGCAGTCCACTGTCGATTAGGTATGCTAATCTGTCCTTTGAAACCTTCAGCCGATTGCTAATCTTTCTGTCATCTTTTGCAGATGTCCATCTTAGTGCCGCAGTTTGCATATCGTAATATGTGTCAAAAAACAATTCGTTCACATCACTATCTGAGACAACAAACCGATCTTTTGAAATTCTCAGCTGATTGTTGGTCTCTCTGTCTTTATTTCCAAATGCCCATTTAGGTGCTGTGAATTGCATCTCTCTTTTTGCTAATTCGACAAGAAGGTTTTTCAAAGCACTAGCACTATGTGAGACTGCAAACCGGTCTTTTGAAACTTTCAGTCTATCATTAATCATTCTCTCCTCGTTATGTAAGACTGCAAACCGTTTTCTTAAAACTTTCAGTCTATCATTAATCATTCTATCCTCTTTTGCAAATGCCCATTTAAGCACTGAGTATTGCATCTCTCTTTTGTCTAAAACGATAAGCAGTTTGGGCAAGATAGTTAGCTGATGATTTAATATAGATATCTTATCGTTAATATCTTCATCACTTTCATCCTGTTCTACAAGTGCACGTTCAAGTGCAGCGACTGCCTTGTCTCCTCCAGCTCTGCTCATGGCCCAGGCAGCTGCTCTTCTTACTTCAAAGTCTTCGTCTATAAGTGACCAAGAAAGAGGTACAACTCCTTTCTTGCTTCCAATCCATCCTAATACCATTGCCACTCTTCTGCGTTCATTTCTACCTGCACCCCTGAGTGTTGTAAGCATGTGAGGTATGGTCGGTTCTCCTATTCCTACGAGGGCCCAGCAGGCCCTTGTTCCCCCTGTACTACCCAGTGTTGAAACAAGAGCCCTTAATCCTTCATCTCCCATTCTTGCTAATGACCAGGCTACTCTATCGCGTGCCCATGAAGCTTCGTATCCTGCTTCTTTATGTAAGAGAAGCTTAAGTTTCTTTATGGCCCTTTTGTCATTTGTTCCTGCAAGGGCAGCCGCACAGGCTCCCTTGACCATCCAGTTACTATCGTCAAGCGCATTTATAAGGGTATAGATAGAATTTGTACTTGCTATGTTACCCAGCGCCCTTGCTGCATCATACCTGACTAAAGAAGGTTTTTTCATCCAGCAGAATTTTGTGTAAGGCGGGAACCGCCTGCTTATCTCCAATCGTTTTGAGTGCCTGTATAATTTCCCTCTTAGTTTCTGTCTCTGCATTTGCATTATCTAGTTGCTTGATGAGCGGCTCCACCGCACGTCTGTCTTTGATGAGTCCAAGAGCCCATATAATATTTCTTTGAACCTGGGCCATCGGAAACAAACGGTTGTCTTCTTCCCTTTTTTCTTTTTAAAGTTAAGTTTCGAAATAATTTTCTTGAAGGGAACGGAGACTTTTAAGAGGTCTTTGTAAAATAAGAGCTTGGTCAGTGCAGGGACAGATGTGTCCGGTGGCAAGGTGCTTAGTATCAGAGCGGCCATTCTGGACTCATCAGGTGAACCCTGTGTAATTGTATCGATGAGGGCGCCAATTTGTTCCGGATTACCAACTATATCCGGTTCTAATTCCTTTTCTCTTGATTCTATATTCACTGCTTCACTTTTAGTCCTGTAATGGAGAACGTCCATTGCAACAGTTGGATAGTCGGTCAGAATAACATCAACACCCTCAACCATAGCTTCTTTCATTTTTTCTCTATCATCTGTGTTAAACAGACTGATTCCAACATGTTTATGCCTTTCGTGGATAAAGTCTATTACTTCATTAGTTAATTCATCTAGTGGTGTAAATACCAGTTGTATTCCCTGGATACCAATATTTTTACTACGAACCTGGTCTAATCTTCCGCTAAAATAGATCTGATTTATCATGTCAAACTTTTCAATAAGAGACAGTATTTTCAGTTCGATGCCGTAATCTTTAACATTTAGAATGATTATAATATTTCTTTCTTTAGCAAATTGTAACACATCTGATAGAAGTGGTACTCTTTCTCCGGCGAACTCCTCTCCCATCCATGCGCCTGCATCGTATAGTCTAATTTCGTCATATAGTAATTTACTGACATAACCTTTGCCGTCGGTTGTACGGTCAATAGTGTCATCGTGCATCAAGATTAACCTGTCGTCCTTTGTCCTTCTTACATCTACTTCTAAACCATCTACACCTATATTTAACGCCTGTTCAAAGGCAGCAAATGTATTTTCAGGGGTGTGTTCCAGTGAGCCATGCCGTGCTATAACCATAATATTTGTAGATAATTCTGCGGGAATTGTTGTCCGTAAATGTATAATAAAAACTAGTATAGTTATAGAAATTATGCAAGGTAATTTATTTGTCATCTTTATCTGATTCTGATGTGTTGTAGACTTTCCAGTGTGGCCGTCCTTTCCAGTGTACTCTGTTTGTTCTTAGATCATAATAAATCTTTTTAGAAAAAGTCCGATTTCCTGATCGCCTTAATTCTGCAAGAGGGTTTCCTGTCAGCACTGCCTTGTCTTTTATCAAATCCCATTCAAGCAGGGTTCCCAACCCTTCAGTATTATCTGAATCCGGACTAAGCATATAAACGTTTCCAAACGCAGTGGCCTTTCTTACCTTGTCCTGGTCATCGAAGAAAACGTCCAGTCTGTCACAATCAAGCTTTTCTTTCTCTTTTGTGAGCTTAACCATTTCGTAGAAGTTTGCAACTTGACTACTGCCATTGTAGATCATCTCCTTAGTCCAGTTAATCCTGAGGAGATTAGGATTTGCGGAAGATTCTTTCATTGCAAAAAGGTTACTTTTTCTTATTAATTCTTCTTCTATTAATAAATTTCTTTTGTTGATTAAAATCAAGAAAGCCAGGTGCTTTCTTCTTTGATTTTTTGTTTTTCTTCTTTGAATGAGTTTTGGCCAGCAGATATCCCTTTCCTTCGGCAAGCATTTTTTCCTCAGATTCTAAGAATGTGATTTTTGGAGCGAACACTTGCTTTTTGTCATCCTTTACTGAGGCCAATGGATTACTGCCATACAGTTCTGTATAATCTTTTGTTGATGCCCAGATAAGTTTATCTCCCTTTGCTTCTCTGAATTTGTCACCTCTTTTTTCAATCATATGTACATTCTTTGTGGCTTCCATCTCCTCCAAGAAATTGTTTTCATTATCAAAACGCATTTCAAGCCAGTCAGAGTATAGTTTTGTGTCTTTCTTTGTAGCAACAACATCATCTTCGAAAGTTGCCAGGTTTGTGTCCTGTACAAAAGACATCTTTCCCTTCCAGCTTATTGTAACGGTATCATAGGACGTCTTTTTGTCAGAAGATGCAATAGTTGTTTCTGTTTTTTGTTTGTGTCTTCTTCATCTTGTCTTTTGCTCTTTAGGTTTACGGTTGTTATAAGCTGCCCGGCTACTGGGACATCCATTTTGCCGTGAACTTGAGAGAACATAATCTTAGGGGCAGTTATTGACACCTTGTCTTCGAAGTATTCAGCTACCGGATCATCTTCCAGTATTGCAATTTCCTTTTCTGTATCCCAGGTAAGTGTTTCTCCTTTAGCATTTTTCTCACCATCTGATGCCAAAACATTACCACTTGCTATTACCTGTTCCATGCTTTTTAATTTGGAGTCAAAAGGTACTGACAATTTATCTGAGAAAATTGTAGCTTTGCCTCTGGAAGTACGTACATTATCATAAAATGTGGCAAGTTTTTTTTTGTGCTCAAAAACTAACTCGCCACTGGCTCGTATAAAGATATTTTCTGCAATATTTCTATTTGCAGAACCTCCCTCATCGGAGAATAAAAATACTTCATCTTCATTACTTATTATTTCCATTTCCGGGTCATTCTTTATTACTGCTTTTGCGTCAGATAAACTAATTTCAAAACCGGTTCCTGTAACCTTCATTCGTCCCCCTTTTACTGTAACCGGGCCGTATGTATTCACTTTATTATCTCTTGGCGAATACGCAAGATCCTCTGTATATATCTCAAGATCTTCTCCAAATCTGGTTATTACATTACCATAAAGAAATCCCTTATTATTCGTCTTGTCCATCTCTCCGAAGTCTGAAGTTATAACAACGCCTTTTGATTCTTGGTCATTATCGTCATTGTTGCTGTCACCTGCAAATTCTATTTCTGGTTTAGTTATTTTATAGATTTTGTTATCAAAAAAGATAGTATAAGCACCTCTTATTACGGATACTTCTTCTCCATTATCATTGTAACTTGGCAAGTAAAGTCCATAAATTTCCTGAGTAATGTCATCTGTTCCGGATATTTGAGCCTGTTTCTGCTTTCTTTTGGAGTCTTCATCTAATGATTTCTTTTAATATGGGTTTTTCTTCCTTCTTTACAAAAGCTGTAAATCTAAACAAACCTGAGGCTGATAATGCCAGGGCCGAAAAGCAAATAAATATAATTGCCAAGTAAACTATCCGGCGTTTTTTTCTAGCTAAATCTATCATAATAATTTTATTTTCTTAGAAATACCTTGAGATTATAGCGTCCCACTTGCCCTGGGATTTCAGGATCTTTTCCGTAATTTCACGTATAGCGCCATATCCTCCTGGTGCATTGGTTATATAGGAGACATTTTCCTTTACCTCTGAAGGTGCATTTGGTACGGCAACTGAGAAACCAATTTTTCTCAGAATGGGTAAATCAATAAGGTCATCGCCTATATAACAAATTTCACTATCTTTTATTTCGTGTTTCTTGAGGATTTTTTCATAAGCTTCTAACTTGTTATGTATACCAAGGTATACATCTTCTATGCAAAGTTCTTTAGCTCTAAGCTCAACGACTTTGCTTTCTCTTCCACTGATAATGGCAGTTTTTATGCCTGCACGGTGTAAATATGTAATGGCGGTACCATCTTGTACATAAAAAGCTTTTGATTCGATTCCGTTTGCATCCAGTATGATTTTTCCATCTGTAAGCACACCATCTACGTCAACAATAACCATTTTTACATTATTCAACACATATACCTCCGTATTAATAAGACGATAGAAGTTTCGATAAATATCCTAGTATAGTTTACAATGGTACAGTTTAAAGGCAAGAAACTATGATGCTCTATGAAGGAAATCCATAATTCAATAATTTACTGGTCAGGGCGGTTTTGATTTGGATTACGCTGATAATTTAGTTTCCTGTGTCAAGCAGATCTTGTACGTCAATTATACCAATGGGAGTGTTATTGCTGTCTACAACAGGAAGCTGGTCAATTTTGTTTTCCCTCAATATCTTATATGCCTCTGATGCAAGACAGTCGGATGTGATGGATTTTGGGTTCTTTGTCATAACATCTTTGATCGCATTATTGAGAAAGGAAGTACCTTTGTGAAGGTTCCTTCTAAGGTCGCCATCCGTAAAGAACCCTGCCAGTTTGTTGTTTATGTCGATTATATTTACAGCTCCCGGATTACCCTTTGTGTCTGTCATAATCTTGAGTGCGTCTGCCACAGTAGTGTCTTCGTTAGTTACAGGATTCTCTTCGCCTTTCCGCATTATTGCATCTACAGGGAGAAGCTTTCTTCCAATCTCACCACCCGGGTGATAAAAGGCGTATTCTTCCTTACTCAGGTTTCTCTTCTTGAATACTGTTAAAGCCAACGCATCTCCCAGTGCAAGCATGGTTGTAGAACTTGCGGTAGGAGCAAGGCCTAACGGGCAGGCTTCATCGATATTACCTATATATAAGACTATGTCGCTGTACGTTGCCAGGTTGGATTTATTGTTGCCTGTTATTGCAATAATCTTTGAGCCGATTTTCTTTAAAAATGGTATAAGTTGAGTTATTTCAGTTTCACCACTGTTTGAAAGAGCTATAACCACATCTTCTGCAACTACCCTTCCAAGATCACCATGTTTTGCTTCAGAAGAATGCAGCCAATAGGAAGGAGTGCCGGTACTGGCTAATGTGGCCGATATTTTCTGGCCTATAATGCCTGCTTTGCCAATCCCTGTTACGACAATTCTTCCTCTGCAATTAATAACTAAATCAACCGCATTCTGAAAGTTGTCGTCGATATGACGAATAAGGTTTTTGACCGCATTTGCCTCTGTCTCTACAACATTTTTACCGTATTCTACATCTGTTAAAGTTGTTTTCATGTTTTAATCGCGCGAGAGTAAAACTAATTATAAATACTGTTGTATTATATGCATAAGTAATTATTATTCAAGTTAAACTTTGCTTGACATACAATGTTAAGCGTGATAACATGGCGACTCTATTACACGGAACGAATTAAGATGTATGAGTTTTGACCCTAAAAGTATACTTCTTTTTGCAATTGCAATATTATATGCTCTGACTATTCATGAATTTTTTCATGCCTGGACTGCCAACAAATTAGGTGATCCAACAGCCAAGATGCAGGGGCGTCTGACTCTTAATCCACTGGCGCATCTTGACCCTGTCGGGACAATTTGTTTTATTATAGCACATTTTGGGTGGGGAAAGCCGGTACCAGTAAATCCCGGTTATTTTAAACACCCAAGGCGGGATGATGTGCTTGTTTCTGCTGCCGGGCCTATTTCAAACTTTGTTTCTGCATTTATTTTTGGTGTAATATTTCAGATATTAAACAAGTTTGTAATAGAAGCAAGTCCCTTAATAGTCGATTTAGGCAATTTGTTGATAACGGCAATACAGATAAACTTAATATTAGCTATTTTTAATTTTATTCCGCTTTATCCGTTAGATGGTTCACATATTTTGAAAGGTTTTTTACCTCGTAATATGCTTTCAGGGTATGAAAGCTTATGCCGGTATAGCCCATTTATTCTGCTTGGGGTAATATTGCTTGGTAATCTTGCTCATATACCAATATTATCTTATATAATATTGCCGCCGACAATTTACTTTTTAAAAATGTTTTCTGGTTTGTGATTAAACAGATTAAATGCAGACAGAATATAAAATTGATCTTGATATTTACAACGGGCCATTAGACCTCCTTCTCTATTTAATTCGCAGGGAGGAGGTTGATGTGTATGATATACCGATCGCGAAAATCACTGATCAATATATGATGTATCTGGAAAAATTGCAAAGTATAGATATTGAGCTGGCCGGGGATTTCCTGGTTATGGCCTCGACTTTGATGTATATAAAAACTCAAACACTTTTGCCCCGCAATGAAGTAATTGATGGCGAAGATGAAGAAGACCCGAGATTGGAATTGGTAAAGCAGCTTCTCGAATATAAAAGATACAAGGAAGCTACCACAGCGATGACAAGATTGTCTGAGGAGAGAAGTCAGAGATTTTCAAGGCCGGAGGAGCGGCTGATAGATAATGAAAAAGAAGGAGATGAGAAGCTGCATTTGGATGAGATAGATGTGTGGAAACTTGCGCAATTTTTCTCAACCTTTATGAAGCAGACCATGGGAGATGTTATTACGAAAATCGTATATGATGATACTCCGGTACAAGTATATATGGATAAGGTTATAAACCGCTTAAATAGTACTCATGCAATCTCATTTAAGGAGTTACTTTATAATACCAATGGCAAAGTAGATATTATAGGGATTTTCCTGGCTTTACTTGAGTTAGTACGCTTGAAAAAGATTAAACTTGAGCAATTCCAGGATTTTGATGAGATTCGGGTAACTGCAAGTGAAAATTAGTCTTTTACTCAGCCAGTTTTTCATAGAATGGCTGTTTGTTTATACGGAACGTTTTTGAGGTAATTTTAATGATTGACAAGGAACTGTTGGAGATACTTGCCTGCCCGCTTTGCAAGACGGAGGTAAGACTTGAAAACGACAAGATAGTTTGCACAAAATGCGGGAGGCGGTACCCGGTAAAGGACGATATTCCCGTAATGTTAATTGACGAAGCGGAGATGCCGGAAGATAAGGAATGAACAAGTTTCATTTAGATTGTTTTATTGGGAACACTATTAGAGGATAGATTGGTAAGTCTTTTTATTACCTTGGGAAATATTATAAATTATTTGATTTCTTTTTGTTATCAATTTGATATAAGTATTTTCCTTCCTTATTTATCCGGTAAATAATATTCACTCCTGCATGCAATCACCTTTTCATGAGATCTGAATTGAGCGATTTAGGTGTAATTAATTATGATAAACATGTTTTATTAAATATTTTTTATTCAAGAAAGTTTGGGGTACGAGTGAATGGATAAGAAAGGATTAATAGCTTTAATCCTTTGTGGATTAATAATGCTTTATTTCTTTAATACGATGCAGCCGCCATCTCAGCATCCTGTATGAAGAAGGTGCGGAAAAGGTTGTTGAAGAAACTATTGAGGAAGAAAAAACTATAGGGGTAGAAGGGCAAAAGATTGAGAAGGTTAAGAAGGCTGAGAAGGTTAAGAAAACTGTTCAAGAAGACATAGAACTGCAGAATTACATATTGATACAAAACGATGTGATGAAGACTGTATGGACTAATGAAGGTGCTGCGTTGAAATCCGTAATATTGCCAGAATTCAGGAACCCGGAAAGGACGCAGGTATTAGAGCTGCTAAGCCATCAAGAACAGATTCTCTTCCATTAAGTATGAAATTGATGGAGGAAGGAAATATCAATTAAAAACCCGTAGATATAAGGTGGTTGAGAGTGGAGTAGACAGGGTTGTTTTTGCTACCCTTTTAGAGAATGGTATTCAAATAACAAAGGACATATCTTTGCAGAGCGGGAAATATTATTTTGATGTCGCCATAACTCTGCAAAACACTACGGATTCTGAGATTTTGGCATCATATTCAATAACGGTAGCTAATGGTTTATATCCGGAAATAGACAAAATTACCGGTCTTGCATCAATAGCCGGAATAGATGTAGGAAAAGGTAAGACGAAGATTGCACATACAGATGTTAAGGATATGCCGTATAAAAACGAATCTGTAGGTATCACAATGGCCGGTGCTACTAATAAATACTTTGCGGCTGTTTTAAAGCCTTCGGTAAATAACAGGATAGCTGCTGTAACATCTGAGCCAGTTAAAAATCCGGACCCTTTTTATGAGGATGATTTTATTGTAGACCTCCATGCTAAAAGAGTGTCTATACTACCACAGAGTGAAAGACGACATGATTATGCTTTCTTCCTCGGGCCTAAAAATAATGAGGCTTTAACTCAATGCGACGGCCTTTTAGCGATTTCGGATTATGATTTTGGGATGACAAGGTCTATATGCAAGATACTTGTAAAAATATTAAATATGTTTTATGGGGTTATTCCCAATTATGGAGTTTCCATACTTCTGCTTACCTTTCTGGTAAAACTGGTACTTTTCCCCTTGACGAGGAAAAGTCAGATGTCGATGGTCAGGATGCAGCAGCTGCAACCCCTTATCGCCCAGTTAAAAGAGAAACATAAAGGCGATAAACAAAAGGTGGGGCAGGAGCAAATGAAGCTGTTTAAGCAACATGGGGTAAATCCCATGAGTGGTTGCTTCCCGATCTTGCTTCAACTGCCGGTATTCTTTGCCTTATTCAGGACACTTCAAAACTCCTTTGAGATGAGGCAGGCGCCTTTTGTATCGTGGGTTACTGACCTGTCCGAACCTGATAAATTATTACAACTCCCATTCACCATACCGTTTCTTGGGGAATGGTTAAACATCCTGCCGTTAATAATGGGCGCTGCGTCATTTGTGCAAATGAAACTAACACCAAAGACCACAGGAGATGATCCTCAAGCAAGGATGCAGCGGAAAATGATGCAGATGATGCCGCTCATATTTCCTGTCATACTTTACACCTTCCCTTCAGGACTTACCCTGTACTGGACTGCCAGTACGCTGATTAGTATCGGTGAACAAATACTGATTAGAAGAAGTGTTAAGAAGCTTGATATCTATTACAAAGGGAAGAGGGTAATTGATGCTAAGGCAAAGGTAAAAAAATAGTCGCTTTCAATGGGAATATTATTTATAGAACAAATTCGAAGCACAAAATCCGAAATCCGAAATAATTTTCAAATCACCAAAATTTCAATTTCAAAAACACCTGCCCGATACGTTATTCAGGCTGCAAAGGATTTAATTCCATAAATATTTTTCTACACATCTCCATAATTTTCATTATATTGTAACTTAAACAGATACACCATTTATGAATTTATTCCTAGTACATTTTTAGTTGAATAAGTAAGCTTACCTTTTTAGTCATACATCATGCATTTTTTCCTTGAAATATTAGATAATTGTATATAATAGACTAATTCTTTCCGTTTCTTATTATTTAAAGATAAGGGGTGACAAATGCCGCCAATTTTACAGGATTTACAGGATGTTCTGCGTGGTTTTAAGATGACGCTTGATTTTAACAAACTGTTTTCAGCGGTTTTTGGTATTGTTCTCAGTTTAATCTGGGTATTAGTGATTCTCGCCTTTGCTTCTACTTTCAAGTTAGTTGATCTAAGCCCATTTGAATTGATCACCGGCTTTCTGATTTCACCAAGACTTGGCTTATGCAGTTTAATTCAAGTCGTTCTTTCAGCAGTACAAACTGTTGACTGGAGAGAGTATGCTGTCCTTGTTGTTTTAGTTTTGGGACTATTAACAATTTGGTCAGTTTTTGCCGGTTCTATTACTCGCCTGGCGGCTGTTGAATTTGCTAAAGGGGAGAAACTAGGAACGAAAGATTCTATTGTATTTTCTGTAAAAAAATTCTGGTCATATTTCTGGTGTCCTCTTACACCTGTTCTGGGGGTGTTATTCTTTATTGCATGCAATGTTATTGGAGGTCTTTTAGGTAAAATTCAGATTGCAGGTGAGATTGCTGTTGCAATCGGTTTTCCGTTGGCTATTCTTTCGGGATTTCTAATTGTCTTTATAGGTGTTATTGGCTTTATAGGATTCTTCCTGATGTATCCTACTATAAGTGCTGAGGGCTCTGATACTTTTGATGCAATGAGCCGTGCATATAGTTATGTGCTTTCAAGGCCCGCACATTTCCTGTCATTATTGATCAGTATTATAGTATGCGGTACTGTCCTGGTCTTCTTTACAAGTTTTGTTGCCTGTCTGGTTATGAAGACTACCTACTGTACCGTTGGAATAGGTATGGGAGCTAAATTTGAAACTATAAGGGCTTTTATCGCCGGATTGAGTGGTGAAGGCACATCAACAGGAGCACTTGGTACTACATCTATGAAATTTGCTGCCTTAATGTTGATGTTATATATAGTTTTGGTTAAGGTGGTTGTTGGAGGTATAATAGTTGCGTTCGCAGGTTCAGCAAGCACTATTGCTTATTTAATATTGAGAAAGGATGTTGATGGCACAGAATTGTTTGATGTATATGAAGAAGAAGAGGCAGTGCCAGAAACAAAGGAAAATGCTGAGACCCCTGGTGTGAAAGAAGAGGAACCAGTGCCGGAAACAAAGGAAAATGCTGAAGCCCCTAGTGTAACAAAAGAGGGAACAAAAAAAGAGGGAACAAAAGAATTATGGGGAGCAGAAGTAAAGACATCTGAAGAACCGGAACCGGAGCCGGAGCCGGAGCCGGAGCAGGAGGAACCAAAGGCTGACGAAAATAAACCATCAGATGAATCATCTGATGGTAATGGATCGTCGCCTGGAAAGCCTGAATAAAGACAGCTTGTATTGTAAATAATTTGTAGCAAAGCACCTTTTATGTATCATAATTGGGGTGAATAATAATCTAAATACATAGATTGCTTTGAAACTTTTTCAGAAATTATCCGGTATTTCACAAGATGTTTATCAAGCCTAATAGATTTATCATAATAATGTTTAGGCCCTTGTAATGTTTCTTCCCATAGTAACCATCGTAGGAAGGCCTAATGTTGGTAAGTCTTCTCTCCTGAATTGCTTAGCCAAAAAGCGCATTTCAATTGTTGATTCAATGAGCGGCGTAACCAGAGACAGAGTGTCCGTAGAGATTGAACACGAAGGAAACCTGTTTGAACTTATTGATACAGGCGGCATAGGTATAACTGATATTGAAGATATTGCTCACGAGGTAGAGGTCCAGATAGAAATAGCACTTCAAAAGGCAAGCCTGATTCTCTTCGTTGTTGATGTCCGTGAGGGGATCACACCATTAGATATTGAGGTTGCAGAAAGACTGCGAAAAAACAAAAAACCACTTCTTCTCGTTGTTAATAAGTGTGACGACGCAAAATTTGACCCTCAGGCAGGAGAGTTCTTCAAGTTGGGTCTGGGGGAACCCTTACCGATATCCGCATTGCAAAGGTATGGCAGAGTAGATCTTTTAGACAGGATTGTTTCTACCTTTCCAGAAATAGATACAAAGCCTGCGAAAACAGATTCGTTAATGAAGATTGCTATTGTAGGAAAGCGGAATGCGGGAAAATCTACATTAATAAATACGCTTGCTCAAGAGGAAAGGGTTATCGTCAGTGAAATTCCCGGCACTACGAGAGATTCTGTTGATGTGAAGTTTGAAATAGATGGGAAGGAATTTATTGCAATTGATACTGCTGGAATAAGAAAGAAGAAGCAAATTCAGGGTTCTATAGAATTTTATGGCATGGCCAGGGTGGAGAGATCTATCCGTCGTGCCGATATTGTGATATTGCTGATTGATGCACCCAGGGAGATATCTCAGGTCGATAAGAAGATCGGTGATTATATCAAAACCCAATTTAAACCTTGTTTGCTGGTTGTAAGCAAATGGGATCTTGCAGAAGAAGTCGAGATCGAGAAATTTATTAAATATGTCCATGCCCGTTTGCCCGGTCTGCACTTTGCCCCTTTGTCATTTATAAGCTCATTCAGCGGTGAAAACATAATCGAGACTATTGAGTTAGCACAGGAATTATATAAGCAGGCTAATACGCGAGTATCCACAGCAGAACTTAACAGTGTCCTCGAACACGCTTTTACACGTCATCGTCCAACAAGGAGGAAATCTAAAATATCAAAGGTTTATTATGCTACACAGGTATCAGTTTGTCCACCGACCTTCATATTGTTTGTCAACGACAAAGACTTTTTGATTCAGACTATGAACGGTACCTGTCAAACCAATTGCGAGATAATCTTCCCTTTAGTGAAATACCTCTAAAGTTTTATTACAGGCCTAAAAAACGAGAGGTAAAGATTGGCTCTGAAGAACAAAAAGATCTTGGAGGTAGAAGGAGGAAGTGATTGCTTTTTTTCAATAGAGGTTAGGACTGTCTGTCCACCAGCCCGACAATGTCATTCTGGCGGGTACCGTTTGTACAGTTAACGAGGATCGTCATATCTCTGAAGATTTAGCAATCCGTAACCATCATGTATTACTACTGCTTTCTAATAGGGTATTCTCCCAATTTGCCAACAAAAGGTTGAATAAGGAGCCAATGGAATCTGAGATATCTGGATTCCCTGAATTGATTAAGTCCAATAGTCATTTTCAGATGGTTGTCTTCCGGTTGAGCTTTGTAAGTACCAAGAAGCCTGTCCCACCAGGGAAAGTTAAATCCATAATTGCTGTTGGTTTCGTCTGGTTTTACAGAGTGATGAACCCTGTGCATATCAGGAGTAACTACCAGGAGTCGTAATATACGGTCAGCATTTATGTGAATACGAATATTTCCATGGTTAAACATTGCTGTTGCATTTAATATGACTTCAAAAATAATCACTGCCACTGGAGGTGCTCCAAGGGCGGCAACAATAAGCATCTTGATAATCATGGAAAGAATTATCTCTATTGGATGAAAGCGTGAACCGGTGGTAACGTCGAAATCCAGATCTGTATGGTGCATGCGATGGAGACGCCATAACCATGGAACGGTATGGAACATGACATGCTGCAAATAGATGATTAAATCTAATATCAGTACGGCGAGAAATAATTTAACATAGCTGTTTATGGCTATATTATTCAGCAGGCCCCAATTCTCTTCTTCTGCCATAATAGCGAGGCCAACAGCCATCAGGGGAGCCAGGAAGCGTAGTAGCAGTGTGTTAAAGAATACAATTCCCAGGTTGTTGATCCACCGTAAGCCTTTCGATACAGACAGTTTTCGCCTGGGACTCACTAACTCCCACAAAGCAACGGCTATGAATATACCGAAGAAAAACACTGCCCTTATTGCGGCTTCATTAACTAAAACATATTCTTTCACATGTCTATTTTAATATACTTGTCTATAATATCCTGGAAAAACTATGTCCTGCTTTCTTAAACTCCCTTCTAAGTTAGTTTGTAATCTCCACCTTTTCTTCCGCTTAACCGTGACAGAAGTTCTCTCCTCAGTCCCCAGGCGGTTACGTCCGGACCGGCACCGGGGGATTCTATTATATATTTCTTATCTCCATTAAATATTTCTGTCTCGACAATGACTTTATTTGAGGAACCTTTCAGGTTTCCCAGTGGAGAGCCAGGAAGAACTTCTCTCAGGCCGACTTTAAAAACTGGAATCACCATTTTTGTTTAGATTAAAGTTGGCAACATATCTTAATGTTTTTCCTTTACCCTTAGCAGAAGCAAATTCATCTTTCATTTCCTGGTCAGCATCTTTTACGGATTGCATGAATTCATCTACATCTTCGATCTTTAAAAAAGATTCACTAATGAATCCTTCAAGTTCAATGTCTGACATTTCAACCTCATGCCCGAATGTTCTGGCACAAATTATCAGCTTTCTGGCTACATCCAGGCCGTTAAGGTCATCTCTCGGATGCGGTTCGGTGTAACCCATGCTTTTTGCGTCGCCCAGTATTTCTGAAAAACTCCTTTCTCCCTTTTCCAGTTCAGCACATAAATAACCCAGGGTTCCAGAGAAACACGCCTCTATCTTATTTATCATCTCTGAGGTGTCATAATAGTCAAGTAAATTGGAAACAGTATTAGCACCGGCCATGACCGTACACCGGAATCCATACCTCTCTCTGGGTCTGGTAAGCGCTATAAATACGTCAGTTGGATAAATGGAGAGCGGGTTTTTGTTTGCGGTAACTATGCTTTCATCTGAGTCATTGATTACCTTTAGATGGAAATCTCTTAAATCATCCTTTCCTGAGGTAACGTCAACAAAAACAATTTCACCGGACATTCCCTCATCTTCAATCAATTTAATAATTCTGCTAAATTGTCGTATTCGCGGAATTGGTCTAAACCTTGCATATGTTTATTAAATGCTTCTTTTGAAGATTTCCATTTATGAACTCTCTCAGGATTTTTCTGGATTTCCAACCCTTGTTTGTTAAACCAGAAACCTTTACTGTTTGCCAGCGCTATTATGTTAGTAGGATTAAGATGCTTATTGGAGAAAACTGTATCATGTTGAATCACCTGGGACAAAAATTCCCTGCCAACATTGCCGCTTCCTCCCAATATAACCACATTTTGATCAGCCATGTTTCTTACTCCAGGATATAAAATTAAATTTTGTTTTAAATACAGACCCGACAAACAATCCGTCGTGTAAAAAGGCTTCCCTGCCTACCGGCCGGCAGGCGCTACTCCTCATTGCCGAACACAGGATTGCCCATAAAACCACTCAAGGCCAATGCTCCTCCGGAATGGATCAGGAGTATATTTCCATCTAATGACTGGTCTTGAATAGTATGTTTTGCCATAATAAAAAGTTTGGCAGAATAAACTGGATCCGTGAGAATCCCATCCTCTCTGGCAATACACTTTATTTCTCTGAAAATGGCTCTATTAGTACCACCAAAAGATTTTGCAATTGTAGAATAATATAGTTTATAGTCAGGCCGTGACGGAATTAAAATTTGAAGAAAATCTTCGGTATATTGGATTATCTGTTCCAATCCGCATTCAAAGGTTTCAAAAGAGCCTGCCAGGACTACTATATGAAATTTTGTCTTTTTGTTAATAGCAGCAGCTCCTGCTAACAGAGACTGTGCGACCATACCTGTACCGGAGTCTATAAAGATGTGATCGAAAGTGACTCCGGATTCAGCTTCATTGCGCAGAATATCTAATAGAATGCTCAAAGAACCAGGAAGAGCCAGGCGATGATGGCCACCTTCCGGAAGTACAAAAATCTTTATTCCCTGCGCGTTTTCCTTCTCTATATAATTGTTGACCAAAGTTTCAATGTCTGCCCACTGATCACGTGTAACCCAATGTATTTCGTCATCGTCAATAAACAGTGAAAGCAGTTTTAAGTTACCCTGTTTATGAGATGGTGGCCCTAGTAGAAAAGGTGTTATCTTAATACCATTTTCAGTCAGGGTCTGAGCAGCAGAAAGAACGTTGTTAGAATTTGTCCCGCCAATTACTACTACCTATTCAATCCCTTTTAGCTTTAATGCGGGGATTATTGATGCGTGCTTACGCAACTTGGTTCCAGATACACCAAAGCTGAGTTCATCATCACGTTTAATCCATATATTAGAACGGCCAAACCAGTGTAATCTATGAATACGGCTCTGAAGATTAAAGG